>NZ_JBATHX010000230.1:0-3756 GCF_049667265.1 Algibacter sp.
TCTGATCTTTACTAAAATCGTCACTCTCACTACCTTTAAAAGCATACATGGTTTGCATTACTTTTACACGTATATGTCTTCTATTTAGCATCATTACAAAGAACTTTATTAAAAATATGAATTAGGCATCATTGTTTTTAGTGGCGCAAAAATAACACTATAATTTAGTTCCTAATAATAAAATTTAAAGTTATTTGGGCGTTACGCCTCCTAAGGTCGTCGTCGGGCTTTTCGTTACAAGTCCTCGCACCTCCTGCGTCGGGCTGTGGGCTTTCCACTACTATCCCTAACGCAGGTCAGTCGGCCGTTGTCACTCTTCAGTTGGCAGGCATCTGCCTTTTTACATAGTTTATATATCTAAAAGCGAAGCGGTCTTCAGTCTTTTTTAAAGGATATTTAACACTTTGCAAACCTCATAAATAATCATAATCACTATTAATAAGTTATATTTGCTATCCTATTCCTAACAAGGTAAATGAAAGAATTACAACACTTAAATAAATACTTTTTTAAATACAGAACCCATCTTATAATAGGTTCTATAATTACCATTGTAGCCCGATTATTCTTGCTTTACACACCACGCTATGTAAAGAAAATTTTTGTAGCTATCGAGCAGTATTTCGATAAATCCATCAATGAAGCTACTTTCAAAGCCGACCTCCTTGAAGCCATTCTGTACATAATAGGCGCTGCCCTAATTGCTGCCATACTTACTTTTTTTATGAGGCAAACCATAATAAATGTGTCTCGTTATATTGAGTATGATTTGAAAAACGAAATATATTCACAATACCAAAAGCTTTCTTTAAATTTTTATAAAAGTAACCGCACCGGTGACTTAATGAACCGAATTACCGAAGATGTATCGCGCGTGCGTATGTATGCAGGTCCTGCATTAATGTATAGTATAAACACACTTTCGTTATTCGTAATTGTTATTATTTACATGGTGAATGCCTCACCAAAACTAACCTTATATACGGTTTTACCTCTACCAATTTTATCTGTTATTATTTATAAATTAAGTAAAGAAATCCATACACGAAGCACCATTGTACAGCAATATTTATCGAAACTTTCAACCTTTACTCAAGAATCTTTTAGTGGTATTTCCGTCATAAAAGCCTACGGAATTGAACCACAAACCTCTGTAAATTTCAAATCACTTGCTGCAGAAAGTAAAGAGAAACAAATTAATTTGGCTAAAGTACAAGCTTGGTTTTTTCCAATGATGATTCTCCTTATTGGAACCAGTAACCTACTCGTTATTTACGTTGGCGGTATGCAATACATTAATGGCGAAATTGAAAGTATTGGCACCATAGCAGAGTTTATTATTTATGTTAACATGCTTACATGGCCAGTTGCAACGGTTGGTTGGGTAACTTCCATTGTGCAGCAGGCTGAAGCTTCACAAAAACGAATTAATGAGTTTTTAAAAATTGAACCAGAAATTAAAAACAATGTAGAAGCATCTACCGAAATTACCGGCGATATCGATTTTAAAAATGTATCATTTACTTATGACGACACCAATATTCAAGCGCTTAAAAATATTAGCTTCCATATTAAGGAAGGCGAAACGCTAGCCATTTTAGGTAAAACAGGTTCTGGAAAATCGACTATTTTAGATTTAATAGGCCGACTTTATGATGTTGATAAAGGCCATATAACCATAAATAACACCGAAATAGACCAACTAAATTTAAACGATTTACGCGATAGTATTGGTTATGTACCACAAGATGCCTTTTTATTTTCAGACACTATAAAAACCAATATTAAATTTGGAAAACAAGATGCTACTGAAGAGGAAGTAATTGAAGCTGCAAAAAATGCTCAAGTACATAAAAATATTATTAAGTTTAATAAAGGTTATGAAACCGTTTTAGGCGAACGCGGCATCACGCTTTCTGGAGGGCAAAAACAACGAGTATCTATTGCAAGAGCCATAATTAAAGCGCCTAAAATCTTGCTACTAGACGATTGTTTATCAGCCGTAGATACCGAAACCGAGGAGAAAATATTAAAAAATCTCAACAAAATTTCAAAAGGCAAAACGGCTATTATAGTTAGTCATAGGGTTTCTTCTGCTAAAAACGCCAATAAAATAATTGTTTTGGATGCTGGCAAGATTGTTCAAGAAGGCACCCACGACAGCCTTATTAATGTTGAAGGCTATTATAAACACCTATATTTAAAACAATTAAGTGAAACTAACACAAATAAATTCTAGGTTTTATTTAGTACTTAAAGTGCGTTTTTTTTAGTTTGATTTTCGCAGAATAACAAACTCAATGAAAATATTGATTTATAATCGAGACCTTTTTTATTAAATTAAATGCAACAGAAACCAATTTTTTAAAAAGAAAAATTAAAATTTATTGGTTTTTAACGTTTTTTTTTAGATTTTTGATACTATAACTTAGATAATAAAATTATGAATAACGGTATGATGGAGAAAGAGGAAATTTTTTCAAAAGTATTAAGAGCAGGTAGAAGAACCTATTTTTTTGATGTTAGAGCTACTAAAGCGGAAGACTATTACTTGACAATTACGGAGAGTAAAAAATTCACAAATGACGACGGATCGTTTCATTACAAAAAACACAAAATATACATTTACAAAGAAGACTTTACAGAGTTTAAAGAAATTCTAGCCGAAATGACTGATTATATCATTAATGAAAAAGGAGATGAAGTCATTAGCGACCGACACCAAAAAGATTTTAAAAAGGAGTATGAAGACGATGGATCTCGAGTAACTGAGGCAGATATAAAAACACAAACGCCAGAAAGTTTTACAGATATAGATTTTGATGATATTTAATCTTCAAACAACATAAAAAACAAACCGCAGCTAACCGTTGCGGTTTTTTTATAGTTTAACGGCTAATAAGGTTATAATTAAACTTGTAATTAAATAAACCACAGCCACTTTCCAACCAAACAAAATTGCTAGAGTTACACAAACCATGATTAGCCATAGTGGTGCTAATGTTATAGCCATGGCAAATCTAAAAGTAGAGCGGAATTCTATTTCCTTTATTTTGGGTTTTGCAACAAACTTCCAAACTAGGTAAGGTAAAATAAAGGCTATTATAAATAATATTTTAAATACTGGCCTATAGAAACTGTTGCTATTCGTATTTATTGAATTACAATCCTGAAACTGATTTGCCATACACTTATTTACTGCCTTAGGATTTAAAAAATCAACATTCAAGCGCTCTAAATTATTTAAATTGTCTTGATAATTGGCTTTTGGAATATGAGTTGTCAATGCGCCTATTTCGGCTTGTAATTTAGTTTTCAACCTAACAACATCATCATTTTTATTCTCTGAAATATAATTTTTAGCCGAAATAGGTTTTCCGAAATAAATAGAGGCACTATCAGGGAAATTTTCAGCTTTTACAAAATTCAATCCTACAGGTAATAATTGTAAATCAAGTTCAGGATAACTTTCTAAAGTATCCAAAACAATTCTTGTAAATCCTTTACTAAAAGGCCTTACCGTTCTTTCTAAGCTATGATTTCCTTCAGGAAAAATAACAATACATTCGTTATTATTCAGAAGTTTAGAGCAAGATTCAAAAATAGCATTGTTATTTTCCAAATTCCCCCAGCCGTCTCTAATTCTATACACAGGAAGCATTTGTAAGCTCTCTAGAATTTTAGCTATTACAGGTTTATTAAAAACGGATGCTCTGGTTAAAAAATATGCAGACCGATTACATTTGGTTCCAATTA
>NZ_JBATHX010000231.1:0-18874 GCF_049667265.1 Algibacter sp.
CTATTATTTTTTACAGAGCCATTGAGTTTGAAACTGGACAAGGCGCTGGAAATGCCATTTTGGGAGCTACGGCAAAATATAAATGGAATGATAATGTAAATTTTTATGGCCAATTTATTTTAGATGAATTTTCACTTGGCGATATAAAAGGCGGGGAGAAAAGTTGGAAAAACAAATACGGTTACCAACTTGGGGTTAAATATTTTAATGCCTTTAAAATTGATAATTTACTATTACAATTTGAGTATAACCGTGTACGACCATACACGTATTCGCATAATACTATTGTGCTTAATTATGGGCATAACAACCAATCTATGGCGCATTTATGGGGAGCAAACTTTAGCGAAGCTATTATAATTGGGCGTTACCGTTACAAACGTTGGTATGGCGATGCTAAGTTTATTTTTGGAACACGCGGGCTGGATTATAACAACGGAACCGACAATTTTAGTTACGGTGCCGACATTTATAGAGATTATAACGATCGACCTTTTGATATTGGCGTAGAAGTAGGGCAAGGGATCAAATCAAAAATATTCCATGGTAATTTACAAGCTGGTTATTTAGTTAATCCAGCAACTAACCTAAAAATATTCACAGATATAACCGTTAGAAATTTTAATCCTGAAGCCACCACAGTATCAACGTTTAATAATGAAACGCTATGGGTTAATTTTGGCATTAGAACCGATTTGTTTAATTGGTATTTTGATAATTAGTGAAACTATAATTTAATGGAATTCTAAAACAATGTTCATAAATTAGACTGGTTGAAATAATCCCGATGAATTTCGGGATATTATTAATCCTGTCATTGCTGCGAAAGCAGGAATCTCATAAATTGAAGCTTTAAAAAGTTGTAGATATTACGTTAGGGATTGAAGCGGCATCCTTTTTAAGGCACGAAAAAAAGATAAAGCGGAAAGCCAGACCCTTGTGGTAATACCCGAATTAATACCAACTACTCCTTCAACCCATTATAAAGTGTCCGCCTAATTTTTTCAGAAGAAATAAAACAGCATCCATAATCCAAATCATCATAGGTTTTTGTTAAGGCTGTGTTAGTAGCCACTTCGTATTCGGTTTTTCCATTTGCAATTTCAGTTTCAACTTTTTCTTTCAATGTTTCAAGCATTTTTAAAAAAGTTGAGTAATCCTGTTTGTTAGATAAGTTACCATGACCTGGAATTATTTTAGTGTCAACATCAATTAAAATTAGTGCGCTTTTTATCGCTTGAATGTAGCCATTAACGCTTCCACCAGATTTTAAATCGATATATGGATAACGTCCGCTAAAAAAGGTGTCGCCCGAATGTAGCACGTTGCTTTCTGTAAAAAACAGCATAGCATCGCCATCGGTATGGGCATTATCTAAATGAAAAATAAGGATTTGCTCTCCATTAATGTATAAACTCAATTTGTCATTAAAAGTAATTACAGGAAGTGATGTGTCATTTTGTTTTGGATTGTCTTTTACACGTTTATACACATTATCGTGAGCAATAATTGTGGTGTTTAATTTGGCTATGTTTTCATTGCCGCCAGTATGATCGCCGTGATGGTGCGTATTCGCTAAAAACTTAATGGGTTTATCACTAAGTGTTTTAATGGCCTCTAAAATTTTTGGTGTTAAATGCCCAAATTGACTATCAATCATAAAAACACCATCATCACCAACCGAAACACCAATATTTCCACCTTGTCCTTCAAGCATATAAATATTTTCGGTGAGTTTATGAGTTGTTATTTGGACGTCATTGTTTTGTGCGCATGTTGTTATAACCAAACTAAACGTAAAAAGGGAAGTGATGAGTTTTAAGGATTTCATAGAAGGCGGTTATTTTAATTTACCTTAAAAATACAACTTTATACTTTTAAATTAATTTTATTTAAAAGTTGGTAACTTGAAATTTAAGATTAAAGCATTGCTCAAATTGCTTTTATAAAGTATCTTTGCACTCGCAATACAAAAGCCATCAAGGACATAGTACATTGAGTAAGTCACAATCTTCATTAGCAACCCCTTCTGTAATTTCAGATTTTAAGGAAATCACGAAAATGCGCTTGTCAATAAGTGTGGTGTTTTCTTCGCTTGTTGGGTATTTGTTAGGTGTTGATACTATCGATTTTACAACATTAGGTTTACTGGCATTAGGCGGTTATTTTATGGTGGGCGCATCAAACGGATTCAATCAAATTATTGAAAAGGATTTGGATGCTTTAATGGATAGAACTAAAAACAGACCCATTCCAGCAGGACGTATGTCAGTGAATACCGCATTTATTATTTCTAGTATTTTTACTGTTTTAGGGATTATTATTTTGTACAGTATAAACAAGCAAACAGCCATGTTTGGTGCTATTTCTATTTTCTTATATACTTGTGCATACACTCCATTAAAAACTAAAACACCGTTGGCGGTTTTTGTTGGAGCTATTCCTGGAGCCATACCGTTTATGTTAGGTTGGGTAGCCGCAACTGACGATTTTGGAATTGAACCAGGAACGTTGTTTGCACTACAGTTTTTTTGGCAATTCCCGCATTTTTGGGCTATTGGTTGGTTTTTGTTTGAAGATTATAAAAAAGGAGGGTTTTTTATGTTACCAACGGGTAAGCAAGATAAAGGAACCGCAGTACAAACCATTATGTACACCATCTGGACCATTTTAATTTCAATAATTCCGGTATTTGGTTTTACAGGGAAGTTAAAACTTTCTGTAGTTGCAGCAGTTTTAGTTTTTGCAGCTGGCATGTGGTTTTTGTATTATGCGATACTATTGTTTAAAAAAATGACTGAAAAAGCAGCAAAGCAATTAATGTTAGTAAGCGTGTCTTATATTACACTTATTCAAATTATTTATGTTGTTGATAAATTTATCAGATAGATTATGGATTTAACTCAAGGAACACAAGAAGAAAAAAATAACAGAGCAAAAAAGATGATGCTTTGGTTCGGGATTATTTCTTTAATAATGTCTTTTGCTGGTTGGACTAGTGCTTTTGTTGTAAGTAGTTCCAGACCAGATTGGTTAAAAGATTTTGTTTTGCCAAATGCTTTTGTGGTAAGTACGGTTGTAATCATTTTAAGTAGTCTTACTTTTATTTTAGCAAAACGGGCTTTAAAAAACGGAAACCATAAAGCCACCATGCTTTGGTTATTCGCTACATTAACGCTTGGTGTTGTTTTTATTATTAATCAGTTTTCTGGATTTCAGCAAATTATAGATTTAGGTTATAATTTTACAGGACCGACGAGTAATGTTACCATGAGTTACATTTATTTGATAGCTGTTGTGCACATTTTGCACGTTGTAGTTGGCTTAATTTGTTTGTTGGTTGTAATTTATAATCATTTTAAACAAAAGTATACGGCCGATAATATGCTAGGTTTTGAATTGGCTGGAACGTTTTGGCATTTTATAGATATTTTGTGGGTTTATTTGTTTCTGTTTTTATATTTTGTTAGATAGAATTTAAACAAGTAAGCTTTGAATTGGCTATTTTACAGAGGTTTTGGCGGATACGTGCGTTAGGGATTGAACGGCCTGTTTGAGCTCCCGACGAAGGAGGAGCGAGTAGTGAAAGCCCGACTTTTTGCGATCCTGCAAGGTTTTGAAAACCTTGTTGGTATGAGCAAAAAGGAACGCCTAAAGCATTTTTAAACTAAATTATTTTCGCGTTTTTAATTTTTAAAGCTTGATGTTTTATTAGATGAATAAATTGATTATTTTTGTCCAACTTTATAAATAACAACCATTATATATGAGTACAGCAGTAGCAGAAGGCAAAACTTGGGGTGGCGGTAACGAACCACTTAAAGCAAGTTACGGTAAAATGATGATGTGGTTTTTCATCGTATCGGATGCTTTAACATTCTCGGGGTTTTTAGCAGCCTACGGATTTTCAAGATTTAAATTTATTGATGCATGGCCAATTGCAGATGAGGTGTTTACTCACTTTCCGTTTTTACATGGCGTAGATGCACCGATGTATTATGTGGCGTTTATGACGTTTGTACTTATTATGTCGTCTGTAACTATGGTTTTGGCTGTTGATGCTGGACACCATATGAACAAGGCTAAAGTTACTATATACATGTTTTTAACCATTATTGGTGGTTTGATATTCGTTGGTTCTCAAGCTTGGGAATGGAATACATTTATAAAAGGCGATTATGGCGCTATACAAACTAAAGGTGGTAACATTTTACAGTTTGGTCATTATGTTGATGAAGATGGTGAACAGGTTTTTAAACGTGTTGCCGTAAGAGATTTTACTGTTAGTGCAGCACATCAAGATAGAACGCAGCATCAAGACAAAAATGGACTTTGGTTTGTTAATGAAGGCTCTCTTCCTGCTTATACAATGGATGAAGTTATTCATGGTTTACAAGCTAATAAAGATGTTTTAGTGCGTACTCAAATTATAAATGAGGAAGGCGAAAAAACTGTTTTAACAAGAGATGAATCTATAGATCAAGTAATGAAAAATGGAACATTGTATGTTGAAGGTGCAAATCTTCATGTTAATGAATATGGGTCGCCACTTTTTGCAGATTTCTTTTTCTTTATAACAGGATTTCACGGGTTTCACGTATTCTCTGGTGTGCTTATTAATATCATTATTTTCTTCAATGTTGTTTTAGGAACTTACGAAAGACGCGGAAGTTATGAGATGGTTGAAAAAGTTGGTTTATACTGGCACTTTGTAGATTTAGTTTGGGTATTTGTATTTACATTCTTCTACCTAGTTTAATAAATAATATTCGCCAATAGCCAAAAGCTAAAGGCCAAAAGCAAATTTAAAATGGCACACGAACATAAATTAGCAATATTTCAAGGATTATTAAAATTCAAATCCAACACTCAAAAAATTTGGGGTGTTTTAGTATTCTTAACTATTGTAACAATAATAGAAGTCGCATTAGGTATTGTAAAACCAGAAGCGTTAATGGCTAAGTTTTTAGGTATGAAAATCTTAAACTGGATATTCATAATCTTAACGATAGTAAAAGCTTATTACATTACTTGGGATTTCATGCACATGCGTGATGAAACTAAGTCCTTAAGACGTATGGTGGTTTGGACAGCAATTTTCCTTATTCTTTACCTAATATTCATTTTGTTACAAGAAGGTGGATACGTTTTTGATGTATATAAAGATGGTTATATCAAAAGAGATTTTTAACTATTTAAATTATAGTTAATTTAAGATATTAAGGCGGTTTTTAAACCGCCTTTTTTTATTTTTGCAAAACAAAATATACACTATTCATTCATGAATTATAAAAAGGTAAGTCGCTATGTGGTTTTAGGAGTTTTATTCTTTCTACCTGTAACCTTTTTATTGTTTTTATATCCGGCAACGCATAATTATTCGCCTTTAGATATTGTTGATGAATCGGTGATTGATTTGGAAAGTTTTTCATCTGAACCTGAAGAAAAGGTCCTTTTATTAGATCACATTACCGTACTCGGTTTTTTTGGAGATAACCCAGAAAAGAGTAGTACCATAGCCTTAAATTTAAAGGAGTTAGTTTACGATAAGTTTAAAGGCTTTAAAGGTTTTCAAATTGTAATACTTATGCCAAAAGGAACAGAAGAAGCTGTTAAAATCCTAAAGGCAGAAATAAGTTCGTACGAGGATTTAAAATTTTGGCATTTCGTTTTTGGAGAACCAAGCGACATTAAACGTGTTTTTTATAGCCTAAAAACTAAAGGAAATTTATCATCAAGTTTAGAAACCAACCAAGTTTATATAGTTGATAAAGGTTTAAACCAACGCGGACGATTGGATGATAGAACGGATAAGGAATTAGAAAAAAAGAAGTCTAGTTACGGACTTTACGCATATAATTGTATTGAAGTTGCCGAAATAAAAAATAAGATGAGTGACGATTTACGCATTCTTTTAACTGAATACAGACAGAAACGAAAAGGCGAATTTAATTCTGATATTAGAAGAGCCAACGATTTAAAAGCTGATAATAATGAGTAAAAAACCAAATTATTCATACATAGGCATTGCCTTTATTGTTCTTATTTTTGGAATTATTTTTGTTCCAAGAATTGCAGAAAGAATATCAAATAACGATATCTCAAGACAGGAAAGTAGAAGTGATCAAAAAAGGGAGACACCAAAAAAATCATCCGATTTAGTGTTTATTCCTAATAACGGTGAAAATAGAAAGGTTCCAAATTTTGCTTTTACAAATCAAGATGGAAAAACCATTACTAATAAAGATTACGAGGGTAAGGTGTATGTTATTGAGTTCTTTTTTACAACTTGCCCAACTATTTGCCCAAGAATGAATAGAAATCTTATAGAAATTCAAAATGAGTTTGAAGAATTTGAAGATTTTGGAGTGGCATCCTTCACTATTAATCCTGAAAATGATACCCCCGAAGTTCTTAAAGCATACGCTGAAAAATATGGGGTTACAAATCCTAATTGGAATTTAATGACAGGCGATAAAGAAGCCATTTATAAGCTTTCAAATGAAGGTTTTTATATTTATGCCGCTGCAAATCCTGATGTTGAGGGTGGTTTTGAGCATTCCGGAAATTTTGCTTTAATTGATAAAAACGGATTTATAAGATGCAGGGTTGTTGACGGAAACCCAATAATTTATTATAATGGCATAACATCAGAATCTGAAAAAACAGATGAAGATGGTAAATTAGAAGAAATTAGTGCCTTAAAAGAGGATATTAAAAAACTGCTTACTGAGTGATGCTAGTCATTCTGAACTTGTTTCAGAATCTTATGAATAATGATTTTACAGTAATATGAAGAAGAATCAAGATAATACAATAGACGAAAAAAAATATAACAAACTTATAGTTATACTATCCATAGTAATTCCTGTTGCTGTTGCAGCACTTTTCGGAATTAAAATTGATGTGGAATTACCTGTGTTTTTACCGCCTATTTATGCAAGTGTTAATGCGTTTACTGCCTTAGTTTTAGTGTTGGCTTTTATTGCAATAACAAATAAAAAAATTAAACTTCACGAAAGATTAATGAAGTTTGCAATCGGCTTATCAATACTGTTTTTACTCATGTATATTACTTATCATATGACAAGCGATTCTACAGCATTTGGTGGTGAAGGTGCCGTAAAATATATTTATTACTTTGTTTTAATAACTCATATTGTATTATCAATAGCTGTTATTCCTTTTGTATTAATTACATACTTCAGAGCAATAACTAATAACATTGAAAAGCATAAAAAAATAGCAAAAATCACATTCCCATTATGGCTTTACGTTGCTATAACTGGAGTTGTAGTATACATAATGATTTCACCATATTACGCATAGAAATGAAACACAAGATTGTCTTTTTTCTCATATTATTTTTCTTTTTTATAGATACCAACGCTCAATGTGCTATGTGTCGGGCAGTATTAGAAAGTGAAGAAGGACAAACCACAGCCGAAGGTATTAATGATGGGATTGTATATTTAATGGCCATTCCCTACATACTTATTGCAGGCATAGGGTATTATATTTATCGGAAATACAATAGGTTAAAAAAGTTATAAAATTTTTTTTGTAAACCTTTTGTAACATTTCTTTGTCTTGTTAGTCTAATTTAAAAGCTTAGCTTGTTTAACTAAACCAATAAATCCATGTTAAAGATTCATCAACTTCACAAATCCTATCCTATAGGCGATTCTAGTTTACATGTTTTAAAAGGAATAGATCTTGATGTTGAAGAGGGTGAAATGGTAGCAATCATGGGGTCTTCAGGATCTGGAAAATCAACTTTATTAAACATAATTGGTATGTTAGATGAGGCTGATTCTGGCGAGTACATTCTTGATGGCTTGCCAATTAAAAATCTTACCGAGAAAAAAGCAGCTGTTTATAGAAATAAATTTTTAGGTTTTATTTTTCAGTCTTTCAACTTAATAAATTACAAAAACGCTCTTGAAAATGTAGCCCTACCGTTGTATTATCAAGGTATGAAACGTAAAGAGCGTCAAGAAATGGCCATGTTTCACTTAGGAAAAGTTGGTTTAGCAGATTGGGCTAAACATTTACCGAAAGAACTTTCTGGTGGTCAAAAACAGCGTGTTGCTATTGCCAGAGCATTGGCTGCAAACCCTAAATTACTTTTAGCTGATGAGCCTACAGGAGCATTAGATACCACAACATCCTACGATATTATGGCTTTTATTCAGCAATTAAATGATGAAGGCAAAACCATATTAATGGTAACGCATGAGGAGGATATTGCAAATATGTGTAAGCGCATAGTGCGGTTGCGAGACGGTGTGATTATGGAAGATGTGAAAGTAACCCAAGTAAGAGCCGAGCAGCATGTTTGACATAGACCTTTGGCGCGAAATATTTCAGAGTATTAATATGAACAGAACTAGAAGTTTACTTTCTGGTTTTACTGTGGCATTTGCTATTTTGTTATTTACCATCCTTTTCGGAATTGCCAATGGATTACAAAACACATTTCAAGAAGCATTTGGAACCGATGCAAACAATTCTATAGTGATATTCCCGGGCAAAACAACCAAAGCGCATAAGGGTTTACAGGTGGGGCGCCTGATACAATTCAAAAGTGAAGATCGTGAGTTTATTAAAGAAAAGTATGGCGATAAAGTTCAATTTATCACCTCAAAAGTAAATAAAAGTGCGAGTGCTTCTTTTAAAGGTGAAAAAAACAATTACCAGTTACGAGGCGTTCACCCAGAGTACATGTTTATTGAAAATAATGTGGTTAAATCTGGACGTTATATCAACCAAAATGATATTCATAACCGCACCAAAGTAGTCGTAATCGGAAAAAAAGTTGAAGACGATTTGTTTTTTAAGGAAGATCCTATTGGGAAATATATTAACCTAAGTGGCATTCAATATAAAGTTGTTGGTGTTTTTACCGATGATGAAGGAGATAGTGAAGAGGCCGTTATTTATATGCCTATCACAACTACCCAGTTTGTTTATGGAAATAACGATTTTATTGATTTAATACATTTAACCTATAACCCTGAAATGAAATCGGGCGAAGCTTTAGCCTTTGGTAATGCCATTTCAAACAGTTTAAAAAAACGTTTTGATGTTGCAAGAAGTGATCAGCGAGCTATCAGAATTTGGAATATGGCTCAAGGCACGGAACAAGTGGATATCATGACCATGAGTTTAACGGTAATTATATTGGTTATTGGTTTCGGAACGCTTATAGCTGGTATTGTGGGAATCAGTAATATTATGATTTTTATAGTAAAAGAACGGACCAAAGAAATTGGTATACGTAAAGCCTTAGGAGCATCACCTAAATCTATTGTGTCTATTATTTTAATAGAGTCTATTATAATAACGGCAATTGCTGGTTACATTGGCTTATTGGTTGGCGTTGGTGTACTTGAATTTGTTGGGCCAAGTTTAAAAGAATATTTTATTAAAGATCCCGGCGTTAGTAATAGCTTAGTAATTGGAGCCACGCTAACATTAATCATTGCAGGAGCCATTGCGGGATATTTACCGGCTAAAAAAGCATCGCAAATTAAACCTATTGTAGCCTTAAGAAACGACTAATTATGTTTAAATTTTTATTCGATAGAGATACCTGGCAAGAAGTTTTTGATAGTTTAAGTAAAAATAAACTTCGATCTATCTTAACTATGGTGGGTGTTTGGTGGGGTATTTTATTACTTATTGGCCTTTTAGGTTCTGCCCGTGGTTTGGAAAATTCATTTAATAGATTATTTGGAAGTTTTGCAACAAATAGCGTATTTATTTGGGGTGAAAGTACGAGTAAGCCTTTTCAAGGTTTTCAAGAAGGAAGACAAGTAAAGTTATCTTTAAAAGATGCCAAAAAAGTAGAGGAGAATGTTGAAGGTATTGAGTTTGTTGTACCTCGAAATCAAAACCAAGCTGTAGTTGTTAGAAATTTTCTTTCTGGGACCTTTGGATTAAATGGCGATTATCCATTATTAGATCAAGTTCAAAAGAAAAAATTAGTTCATGGGCGTTTTATCAACCAAAATGATATTGATGATAACAAAAAAGTAGTTGTAATTTCTGAAGATGCCTTTAAACAGCTTTTTGAAAAAGATGACATGCCGATTGGAGAATATATCGAGATAAATAAAATCAATTTCAAAGTTATTGGCATGTTCGAAAACGGAAATGTAAATATGGGGCCAACTTCAGATATGCATATTCCATTTACAACGTTTCAGCAAATATACAATCAGGGCGATCAAATTGGATGGATGATGATTACTGGTAAGCCAGAATATGACATTACCCAAATTGAAGAAGATGCCAAATTATTATTAAAAAATCTTAATAAAATTCACCCAAATGATAAGCGTGCCTTTGGAAGTTTTAACCTTGGAAATGAGTTTGCTAAAATTACTGGGTTTTTAACTGGAATGCAGTTTTTAACCTGGTTTGTTGGAATTGCAACTTTAATTGCAGGTGTATTTGCGATTGGAAATATTTTGTTAATAACGGTAAAAGAACGAACTAAAGAAATTGGGGTTCGACGAGCTTTAGGAGCAACACCATTCGAAATAAAAAGACAGATAGTTGTTGAGGCAGTTTTTTTAACCATAGTGGCTGGCATATTTGGAATTATAACAGGAGGCTGGATTTTAATTTTATTAGACCACTTTTTTGGTCAAGGAGACGATGCCGCCATTGTAAACGCATCGGTATCCATAGGTGTGGTTTTCATAGCCTTAGTAATCCTGGTTATTTTAGGCACATTAATAGGGTTAATACCAGCAAATAAAGCCACAAGCATAAAACCAATTGAAGCATTAAGAGAAGAATAAACAATCAAGAATATGAACAAGACAGTAAAAATTATTTTAGTAATAGTTGCTATTATAGCATTGGCATTCGTGTTAAAGTATTTTAAAGATGCCAACTCAAAAGATGTTGTTGACTATAAAGTTGAAGAACCGTTTTTTAGCACTATTGATACAAAAGCAGTAGCAACAGGAAAATTGAATCCAGAAGAAGAAATTGAACTGAAACCGCAAATTGCAGGCATCGTTGATAAAATTCTTGTAGAAGAAGGTGATAAAGTTAAAAAAGGAGACTTAATTGCAACCATTAGAGTAGTGCCAAATGAGCAAAATTTGGTAGCATCTAAAGGTAGAATTAGTACTGCTAAATTATCATACGATAATGCGAATGTACTATATACAAGAAATAAAACCTTATTTGAAAAAGGTGTCATTTCACAACAAGATTTTGAGAATAGTGAGTTGTCTTTCAACCAAGCTAAGGAGTCATTATCGCAAGCTCAAAATGATTATCAGATTATTAAGCGCGGTTCCATTTCAGGAGGAAGTTCTGCAAATACGAATATTATAGCGCAAATAGCAGGAACCATTCTGGAAATCCCTGTTCGTGAAGGCGACCAAGTTATAGAAAGTAATAGTTTTAATGCTGGAACAACCATCGCAACCATTGCAGATATGAGCTTAATGATTTTTGAAGGAAAATTAGATGAGGCTGAAGTTGGAAAAGTTAAAGAAGGTAAAGATATCAAAGTCATTTTAGGAGCCATTAGAAATAAAGAGTTTCCTGCTAAATTAACATTTGTTGCTCCAAAAGGTGTTGAGGAAAATGGGGCTGTTCAGTTTACAATAAAAGCTGATGTTACCATTGATTCGCTCACTAATATTAGAGCTGGATATAGTGCTAACGCGGAAATAGAACTAGAAAGAAGTCAGGACAGTGTGTTGGTAATTAGAGAAGCGCTTCTTCAATATAACCGAATTACTGAAGAACCTTTCGTTGAAATTTTAGAAGGTGAAAACAAATTCAAAAAAGAAGATGTGGAGTTAGGTTTGTCTGATGGAATTAATGTTGAAATTAAAAGTGGCGTTAAGGAAGGTGATAAAATTAAAGTTTGGAATAAAGCATCAAAAGATAACGAAGATGGAGAAGATGAAGAAGAATAATATGAAACAAGTCGTTTTAGTTTTAGCATTAGTATTTTCAGCGTTTTCATTTGCTCAGCAAAATACATGGACGCTACAAGCATGTGTGAACCATGCCTTGGAAAATAATATTACTGTTAAACAAGGGCAGAACACCATATTAAGTAACGATCAAGATATTATAGCGGCAAAAGGGCAATTTTTACCTTCGGTTAGCGCAAGTGCTTCTCAAGGCTTAAGTTTAGGCACAAGTCTTGTAGCAGAAGGTTTATTTGCCGACAGAACTAGTCATTCAACAAACTTAGGTGTTAGTGTTTCTCAAACGGTTTTTAATGGTTTTAGAAGATTAAATGTTTATAAACAATCTTTGCTAAATAAGGAAACAAACGAATTGACGCTAAATAGGATTAAAGACGATATTTCATTAAATGTTGTAAATGCCTATTTAAACGTTTTGTTTAATAAAGAAAATTTAGAAATTGCTAATGCGCAATATGCATTTAGTTTAAAACAATTAGAACAAGTTAAAAGTTTAGTTGATGCTGGTGTGCAACCTAAAGCAAATGTATTTGATTCTGAAGCAACGTTAAGTAGAGATGCGCAACAAGTTACGCTAGCTGAGAACAATTTTAATTTAGCATTATTAACCTTATCTCAATTATTGCAAGTGCCTTATAATGATTTCAATGTCGAGTATATTGAAGTAAATACCCCGTCTGAAGCATTGCTTTATAAGGATGTAAATCCAGTTTTAAATTATGCCTTAGAAAACAGAAATGAGATTAAAATTGCAGAGAAGAATATTGAAAGCTCAAAATTAAATACTGAAATTTCTAAAAGTGCTTATTTGCCGGGTGTTTCATTAAGTTATGGGTTTGGCGCCAATGCTTTTTATTCAAATTTAAGTGATAATGAAGCCTCTTTTCTAGACCAGATTAATAATAATAAAGGACATAGTTTTAATTTAAGCATTGGTATTCCAATCTTTTCAAGATTTCAAACTAAAACTGACGTTGCTAAATCCAGAATTCAGGAGGAAAATAGTTTACTCAATTTAGAACAAGCAAAATTAGATTTAGAAGCCAATATCCAACGTGCATATACCGATGCTCAAGCAGCTTTTAAAGCTTTTGATGCTGCCGAAAAATCTTTGGAGTCTCAGACCTTAGCATTTAACAATTCAAAAGAACGTTATGATATAGGAGTTTTAACTGCTTTTGATTTAGAGCAAGCTAGAGTGCAATTAATAAATGCAGAATCTTCTTTAATTAATGCGAAATACGATTTTGTATTTAAAACAAAAGTATTAGACTTTTACATGGGAAAATCTTTAACTAACTAAAAAGTAATTTCTTAATGATTGCATTGAACTAACATTTTAAATTTTCATTCCCGTGCAAGCGAGAATCTACATTTTTGGACTATTTAACAAAATGAATACATTCATATTAAACTTAGAAACCGCAACAACAAATTGCTCCGTATCGCTTTCAAAAAACGGGGAAACCATTGTTTTAAAAGAGGATAATGATAAAAGCTATTCGCATGCAGAAAGACTTCATGTTTACATTGATGAAGTTTTAAAAGAAGCAAATATTAGTTCAAGTGATTTAGCTGCCATTGCGGTAAGTAAAGGTCCAGGGTCTTACACAGGTTTACGAATTGGAGTTTCTGCCGCTAAAGGGCTTTGTTTTGCTTTGGATAAACCATTAATTGCTATCCCAACTTTAGATGCCTTAGGACATCAAGTTAAAATAGAAGAAGGTGTTATCATTTCAATGCTTGATGCTAGACGCATGGAAGTGTATTCGGCGATTTACAATTCAAATTACGAGCAAATTAGAGCTACTGAAGCTCAGATTTTAAATGAAACTTCTTTTGAGGATTACTTACAACAAGGGAAAGTCTATATTATTGGAAATGGTGTTGAAAAAACGAAAGCTTTAATAAATCATCCAAATGCTGTTTTTGTTGAAAATAAATTGCCTTCTGCAAAAGAAATGGGCCTGTTGGCGTTTAATAAATACAAAAAAGGCGATACCGAAGATGTTGCTTATTTTGAACCGTATTATTTAAAAGATTTTGTGGCATTAAAGCCAAAAGTAAAATAAAAAAAAGACCCACCAGGTTTTTAAAACCTAGTGGGTCTGATATTAGATATATTATTTTTCTATCCTTGTTTCCTAATCTCAACTTGATGTGGGTAAGGAATATCAATACCAGCTTTATCAAGCGCTTCTTTTACCTCTTCAGTAATACCAAAATAAACAGCCCAATAGTCCTCTGCGTTACACCAAGGTCTCACAGCAAAGTTTATTGAACTATCAGCCAATTCAGAAACATTTACTGTAGGTACTGGTTCTTTTAATACTTTAGGGTGCGATTTTAAAACATTCATTAACACTTCCTTTGTTTTCTTAATATCAGAATCATAACCAACTCCAAAAGTTAAATCTACACGACGTGTACCTTCAGTAGTATAATTAATAATATTTCCGTTTGATAAAGACCCATTTGGAATAATGATTTCTCTATTAGATAAACCTGTTAGTTTTGTCGTAAATATTTCAATTTGTTTTACCACACCAAGTTCACCTTGAGCTTCAATTAAATCTCCAATTTTAAATGGTTTAAATATCATAATTAAAACACCTCCAGCAAAATTACCTAACGAACCTTGCAAGGCTAAACCTATTGCTAAACCAGCAGCTGCTAAAATGGCTGCAAATGATGTCGTTTCAACACCAACAGTTCCCAGAACTACAATAATTAAAACAATTTTTAAAATCCATTTAAGTAAATTCAGTAAAAACTTTTTAAGACTAACGTCATAATCTCCTTTTTCCAAAGCTTTTCTTAAACCTTTAAGAATCATTTTAATTACCCAAGAACCTATAATCCATATAACTATAGCTCCAAGAATTTTAAGTCCGTATTCTAAGGCTAATTCTAGCCATTTCTCTGTGTCGATGTTTTCTAAATTCATAATTTTTTAAGTTTTAGTAATCGCAAAAGTAAAAACTAAAGGTTAGTTTTTAAATGTTTAAGCGATAAAAAATGATTAATTATTTTTTAAATAAAGCAAAAAATTAATGCAATTATTGCAGGAACTGCTTGCACATAAAATAGCTTTATTTGCTTTGTTGAGTAAGACCCATAAATACCAGCAATAGTCACACAAATAAGAAAGAAAATGGCAGTTTTTACGTTGTTTTGGAAAATAGCGAATAATAGTCCCGCCGCTAAAAACCCATTATAAAGTCCTTGATTTGCAGCTAATACCTTAGTGTCCTCAGCAAATTGTTTAGATTTTAATCCGAAGGCCTTGATGCCCTTAGGTTTAGTCCACATAAACATCTCTAAAAATAAAAAATAGAAATGCTCTAGAGCTACAAGGGCTATAAGTATAATAGTTATTAGTTTCATTGTTTTAAAAGTTTTAAAGCATCTTTAGTTTCCGAAACGGGAAGTTTACAGGCTTTATTCACGCAAACATAGATAAGTGTATTATTTGGATTATACCTGTTTTCTAATAAGGGCATATCGTTTTCTGAACTGCTTCCAGCAATAAGCTTATTAGGAATATAGGTTTTGTTTAACTCTGCTATTTTTTGTTTTACTTCTGGACCTACAATAGCTACTTCATAGTAAGGGTTGGTATAATTAAGCATTAATTCGAACCAGTTGGAGTATCCAGAAGGGTAGTCTTGCATTTCTGGTTTGACATTATTTAACATAGACATGGCTGTTGTGCTATAATGCTCATTTTCGAAATAATGCGATAATTTAAATAGGTTTTTAGCCATGATAGAATTACTTGCCGGAATGACATTGTCTCTATATTCTATACTTCTAGATACTAATGAAGCATCACTATTGGATGTAAAGTAGAACATTTTATTACTATCATCAAAAAAGTGATCGAATGTATAATTTGTTAAATCTCTTGCAGATTTTAACCACTTTTCATCTAAAGTATTTTCATAAAGTGCTAAAAAAGCATCTACCGTGGCAGCATAATCTTCTAAATAACCATTTATACTACTTTTTCCGTTTTTGTAATTATGGTTTAATCCACCATCTTCTCGCAATTGATTATTTAAAATGAAATTGGCATTTTTTTCAGCGGAAGCTAGATAATCTGCATTTCCAAAAACACGATAAGCATCAGTATATCCTTTTAACATGATAGCATTCCAGGAGGTTAGTGTTTTGTCGTCTAATCTTGGTTTGGCTCTTTTATTACGCTCATTCAGTAAGATAGCTTTCCATGATTGTTTCTTTTTAATTAAAGCATCCTTAGTGATATTATGTTTTTTCATGATGGTGTAATCATCATTTTTTTTTATAAGCACATAATTATCATGTTCCCAAAACCCGTAATTATTTACATTATAATAATCTGAAAACATGTCGAATTCTTCTTTTAATAATGTTTTTAGTTCGTCTTTTTTCCAAACGTAAAAAGCACCTTCTTCTAATTCTCCTTCAGGGGTTTTGCTGTCTGCATCTAGTGACGAGTAGAATGCCCCATTTTCAGTTGTCATTTCCTGATTGATGTATGCTAATGTTTCTGTTACAACGTCTTTGTAAATCTCATTTTTTGTTAAAAGGTATGCGTCTGCATATAAACTTACTAATTGCCCATTATCATAAAGCATTTTTTCGAAATGGGGCACATGCCATTTGGCATCTACTGAATATCTTGAAAATCCGCCTCCAATCTGGTCAAAAATACCTCCATAAGCCATTTTTTTGAGTGTTAAATTAACAAAGTCTAATAATTCACTATCATTATTTTGATGGGCATATCTTAATAGAAAATGATAATTATTGGGCATCATAAACTTAGGTGCGCTATTCATTCCACCTTGATTGTTGTCAAATTGTTTTGCCCAACTTTTAACAGCGTTTTGAATGAAAGGTTTATCAAAAACTGGTTCGTTTGTGTTTAATTCAACAACATCTAAAGATTTAATACCCGCTTCTAACTTACTAGCATACTCTTGAAGTTTTTCAGGGTTTTCTGTATATAATTTTGAGATTTGATCCAAGGCATCCATCCATTGGTCTTTCTTAAAATAGGTGCCACCCCAAACGGGTCTTCCATCGGGCAATGCAACTACATTTAAAGGCCATCCACCACTACCTGTCATGAGTTGCACGGCATTCATATAAACTTGGTCTACATCTGGACGTTCTTCCCTATCTACTTTTATATTGATAAAGTTTTTATTCATTACTTGCGCCACAAGGCTGTCTTCAAAACTTTCATGTTCCATAACATGGCACCAATGGCAAGCTGCATAACCAACACTTATTAGTAATAATTTATTTTCGGTTTTTGCTTTTTGTAAAGTGGTTTCATTCCATGGATTCCAATCTACAGGATTGTGAGCATGTTGTAATAAATATGGGCTTGTTTCATTTACAAGAGCGTTGGTATATTGATGTTTCATAGGCTCAGAATTCTGACCCTTACAGCCAATAATTAATATAAGAAAAACTAGTAGAAATATATGTCTCATTCACCAAAGTTAGCAAATTTAAACCATAAAAAAAGCGTCCAGAAACTGAACGCTTATTTTTTTAAATGGAATAAAAATTTAGTTCACTTCAAAAGTGATTTTTACGTTTACTCTAAAATCTGTAACCTCACCATCTTTAACACTTGCGCTTTGATCTTGAACGTATACAGAACGTATGTTTTTAACACTTTTTGAAGCGTGTTTTACTGCTTTTCTAGTTGCTTCTTCCCAACTTTTGTCTGAATTTGCTAATATTTCAATTACTTTTAATACGGCCATAATGTTATGATTTATAGTTAAAAAAAATGTTTTTAATTCTCCTTTAAAGGTACTATTTTTTAGACACTTTTAAAAATAAAAGACACACGATTTTAACCATTAATAGCTTCAACAGTATAGACTTTTCCTGGGAGCATTTCTTTTAGCATGTTTTCAATACCACTTTTTAAAGTATAGGTTGAAGAAGGACAACCACTACAAGCTCCTTGAAGCAATACACTTACATTTTTTAAATCGGAATCGTAAGAAATGAATTGAATATTACCACCATCACTAGCAACAGCAGGTTTTACATATTCTTCCAAGATGTTTACAATTTCCTTCGAAACATCATCTAAAGTTTCAAAATGACTATCAATTTGTTTGGTAGATTTTTTTAAGGTTTCTATGGCTTCTGGAAGTACAACGTCCTTTCCTTTTTCAATATAATCCTTAATAAATTCACGAAGTTGAATCGTAATATCTTCCCATTCTGCCATATCATATTTTGTAATCGACACATAGTTTTCATCAAGAAATACACGTTGTACGAACGGAAAATGAAATAACTCAGTTGCTAAAGGCGAAAGTTTAGCTTCGTCAATAGAGGTAAACTCAAAAAGCGCAGCAACAATTTTTTTGTTAGCTACAAACTTCATTACCGATGGGTTTGGCGTGCTTTCTGCATAAACGGTAACAGCTACTTTTTTTGGTGTCGCAGTTTCTTCAACCACAATACCACCATCATTTAGATAGGCTTCAATTTGTTCTGAAACTTCATCCTGTACATCATTCCATTCTACAATGCTGTAGCGTTCAACAGCAATAAAATTTCCTGAGATATATACTTTTTTAACGAATGGTAAATAGAATAATTGTTGTGCCAATGGCGAATTTTTGGCTTCATCAATATTATTAAACTCAAAACTTTGATGTTTGGTTATAAATTGATTTACTTCAAATTTTACAATGGCGTTATTGGATGTTTCCTGCACGGAAACCTTGAAAGTGTTCATTTCAGCTAATTTTTCACAAAAATACTAAAAGAAAACTTTAGTTATCCATATATTTGAGTTTTGTTGCCTGTTTTAAAAGGCGGTATAGGTAAAGGCGAGCTTTATCTTTTTTATGTGTAATTTTTTAAGAATCAAGACGTTT
>NZ_JBATHX010000232.1:0-32039 GCF_049667265.1 Algibacter sp.
ATAACTCACGTTTAGAACGTCCGCCGTACCAATAGGTCACCTTTCTTCCAGTTTTTAAAGTTCTGAATAAGTGATATAAGTGAGAACGCATTGGCGCCATACCAGCACCTCCACCAACGTAAAGCATCTCAGATTCAGACTCGTTAATGAAGAACTCTCCATATGGTCCTGAAATAGTTACTTTATCACCTGGTTTTTGATTAAATATATATGATGAAGCAATACCTGGATTAACATCCATCCATCCGTTTTTAGCTCTATCCCAAGGCGGACATGCTACACGAACATTTAACATAATCTCTCTTCCTTCTGCCGGATAAGAGGCCATAGAATAGGCCCTTTCAATGGTTTCAGTATTTTTCATTACTAAAGGCCATAATCCAAATTTATCCCATTCTGTTTGAAATTTATCTGGAGTTTCATGTTCCTCAGGGTGCGCAGTAATATCCATATCTGAATATTTAACTTCACATGGCGGGATTTCAATTTGAATATATCCACCGGCTTTGTATCCCATATCTTCTGGGATTTCAACAACAAACTCCTTAATAAACGATGCGACGTTATAGTTTCGCACAACGGTTGCTTCCCATTTTTTAATTCCAAATACTTCTTCTGGAATGGTAATATTCATGTCCTGCTTCACTTTTACTTGACAAGATAAACGAGCTCCATGAGCTAATTCCTTTCTTGAAAAGTGAGGTGTTTCAGTTGGTAAAGCTTCACCTCCACCAGATAATACATGACACTCACATTGAATACATGTTCCACCACCACCACAAGCAGATGGTAAGAAAATTTTATTTGCCCCTAAAGTAGATAACAAGCTACCACCTGATGCTACTTCTATTTCGCGTTCGCCATTAATAGTAATTTTTACTGGTCCTGATGGCGATAATTTTTGTTTTACAAAAAGTAACAAACTAACAAGTACTAGCGTTATTAATAAAAACGCTACAACTGTTGCTATAACTGTTCCTGTTGTTCCTGCTGCTAAAATCATATTACTCTACTATTTTAGTATTATCAGCTAATTCTTTAGCTTCTTTAGTTTGTAATTTCTCAACTTCAATGGCTGTTTCTGTAGCTGGTTGTGCTTCGTCATCACCACCAGTTAGCATACCTCCAAAACTTAAGAAACCAATTCCCATAAGTCCTGTAATGATAAAAGTAATTCCAAGACCTCTTAAAGGTGCTGGCACATTACTATATCTAATTTTCTCACGAATAGCGGCAATAGCTAAAATGGCTAAAAACCAACCTATCCCAGAAGAAACACCATAATTAAATGCTAAACCTAAAGTTTCAATTTCACGAGATTGCATAAATAAAGATCCACCTAAAATGGCACAGTTTACAGCAATAAGTGGTAAAAAGATACCTAAAGAGTTATATAATGAAGGAGAGAACTTCTCTACTACAATTTCTACTAATTGTACCATAGTTGCTATGGTAGCAATAAACATGATGAATGAAAGAAAACTTAAATCGTAATCTACATACTCCTCACCTAACCATTTTAACGCTCCTGGTTGTAATAAATATTGATCTAACAACCAGTTTAATGGTACCGTTATAGCTAATACAAATATTACAGCTGCTCCTAATCCAACAGCAGTTGCAACTTTTTTAGATACTGCTAAGTATGAGCACATTCCAAGGAATACTGCAAATACCATGTTATCTATAAAAATCGATTTAAAAAATAATTCTATGTGTTCCATATTATTTATTTTGATGAGATTCTGAATAAAATTCAGAATAACAATTCAATTTTAGTCTTCTATTAATGCTTTATTTCTACTACGTTGTACCCAGATAATTAAACCAACTACTATTAAAGCCATGGGAGGCATTAACATGAATCCGTTATTCTCATATCCTATTGAATACACACCTGTTTGCTCGATTGGATCTCCAAGTACAGGAATACCAAATAAAGTACCTGATCCTAATAATTCTCTAAAGAATCCAACAATTACTAATATTAAAGCGTATCCTAAAGCATTTCCAATACCATCTAAAAATGATTTCCAAGGGCCGTTTGCTAAAGCAAAAGCTTCAAAACGTCCCATAATGATACAGTTTGTAATAATTAATCCAACGAATACAGATAGTGTTTTACTTAACTCGTAAGCAAAAGCTTTTAAAACCTGATCTACAATAATTACTAAAGCAGCAACTACAATAAGTTGAACGATAATTCTAATTTTTGATGGAATGATATTTCTCATTAAAGAAATAACAACGTTACCGATACCTAAAACGAAAAGTACGGCAATCCCCATAACCAGAGAAGCTTTTAACTCTGCAGTAATTGCTAAAGCAGAACAAATACCTAATACTTGAATAGTAATTGGGTTGTTATCAGCTAAAGGGTCTGTGATTAACTTCGCATCTTTTTTTGAAAGTAGTCCCATATTATTTTAACGTTTTAAAGTAAGGTAAATATAATTTTAAATCTTTCTTAATCATGGCAGAAACACCATCACCAGTAATAGTTGCACCAGCTAAGGCATCAACTTCGAAATCATCCTTTATTTCATTTTTAGGATCGTTATTACCTTTTGCAACAGCAATACCTTTAAATACTCCTGAATCGGTTAATAAACGTTCACCATTAAAATCGTCCATAAAATAACGTTGCTTAATGTTTGCTCCTAAACCAGGTGTTTCACCAGCATGATCGAAAAAAGCACCTAGAACAACCATGTCTTTATCTAAAGCAACATAACCCCAAATTGCATCCCAAAGCCCTTTACCTCTTATTGGTGTAATGTAAAATGTTTTACCATCTTTTTCACCAACAAATAAAGGCAAACGTCTTGTTCCTCCATTTTTTGCTTTTGCTTGTTCTTTTTTAATATCAATTAGATAAGCTTTATCATCTTCTTTAGCAACACCGTTTTCAATAACTAACTGTTGCGTAATATATTTTGAAAATTCACCTGCAACTTTATCCGTTCCAACGAAAGTGATATCTCCAGTTCCTTCATTTCCATTTACACCCATAGCATACAGAATATTCTGTTGCTTTTCCATACGTTTATTCTCGTCAATATTAGGTCTTAACGACGATGCCGTAAACGCTAATAACGAACCTACAACTAATACCATTGCAACTGCAAAGATTATAGTATATGAGTTTTTATCTGTATTAACTGCCATAATTATGCTGTTTTAACTTTTAAACGTTTCATTCTTTTCTTCACGTTACCTTGAACCACATAATGGTCAATTGTTGGTGCAAACACATTCATTAATAGGATGGCTAACATAACACCTTCTGGATATGCCGGGTTGAATACACGAATCATAATAGAAATAAATCCTACAAGAAAACCATATATCCACTTTCCTTTATTTGTTTGAGACGCTGTTACAGGGTCGGTAGCCATAAAGACTGTACCAAAAGCAAAACCACCAATAATTAAATGCTCCCAGAATGGCGCACTCATTAGTCCGTAGAAATTACTACTATTTGAAATCCAACCTGAATCTACAACTTGATTAAAAATTAAGCCCATTACAATTGCACCTATAACAGATGATAACATAATTCTCCAGCTTCCTATTTTAGAAAAGATTAAAAACAAACCTCCAAGTAAAATCAATAATGTTGAAGTCTCACCAACAGAACCTGGAATAAATCCAAAGAACATATCCATAAGACTTACCTCAGAGCCGCCAAGCATAAATTCATTGCCTTGCGCTAAGCTTCCTAATATAGTTTCACCAGAAATTGCATCTGGTTGAGCACCAGCAGCTAAATCCTGAACCCTAGGATCTGCACCATGAACCCATACTTTATCACCACTCATCCAAGTTGGATAAGCGAAGAATAAAAAGGCTCTAATCGTTAATGCAGGGTTTAGAATATTCATTCCTGTACCTCCAAAAACTTCTTTACCAATCACCACTCCAAAAATTACTGCAACTGCAAGCATCCATAATGGAATATCTATTGGTACAATAAGCGGCACTAACATTCCTGTTACTAAATAGCCTTCTTCTACTTCGTGCTTTTTAATAATAGCAAATATAAATTCTATCCCTAAACCAACTCCATATGAAACAATTACTAACGGAATGATTTTCCAGAAACCAATTGAAAAGTTAGCAAGTGTCCAAAACTCTGAACTAAAAAAACCTGAGGTTACCGCTTGTATATCACCAATAGCTAAATTGTGTTGATAACCAGCATTAAACATACCAAACAATAAACATGGCACCATAGCCATAATTACGGTGTTCATGGTACGCTTTAAATCGTCGGCTGCCTTAATATGAGTTCCATTATGCGTGGTCTCGTCTGGCAAGTATAAAAACGTATGAAGCGCATTAAAAACTGGCGCCATTTTTTTATTTCTATACTTTCTTTTTAAAACGTGTAATTTATTTTTTAAACTCATTACCCTATCTCTTTTAACATTAAGTCTAAACCTTGTCTTATTATTTTTTGATGTGGTTGTTTAGATACGCAAACAAATTCTGTTAATGCGAAATCTTCAGGAGCCACCTCGTACATTCCTAAAGCTTCCATTTCATCTAAATCTTGATACATACAAGCCTTTAAGATTTGCATTGGAAAAATGTCCAATGGAAAAACCTCTTCATAAGTTCCGGTAGTTACAAAAGCACGATGCTCGCCGTTTGTATTGGTATTTAAATCGTACTTTTTCTTTGGAGCTAACCAAGAAAAAGTTAAAGCTCTTGATGTAGAAACCTTATTAAACACCGGCATAGTCCATCCAAAAAACTCATAATCATCACCTTCAGGAATTACAGAAACAACATTGCTATAGAAATCTAAACTTCCATTAGGTTGAATTTCTTTTCCTGATAAAACATTACCTGAAATAATACGATAATCTCTACTTCTAGCATCTTTTGCAACCCCTTTATCAAAAATTAAAGTCGCTATTTCACTCCCGGCAAGTGTTTTAAAGTATCTAGGTTTTTCAATTGAAGACCCAACTAAAGCTACAATACGCTCCACATTAAATTTTCCTGTTAAAAGTAACTCACCTATAATCACTAAGTCTTGTGGACTAACGGTCCAAACAACTTCACCTTTATTTACAGGATCAATTTTATTAATTTGAGTCCCAACATTTCCTGATGGATGCGGTCCAGAAACTTTATGCAAAGTAATGCCAGACAAACCAGCAAGTGGCGAATTTGAACTTTTACCTACAGAAACATGGACTTTACCTTCAGTCAATTTTCCTAAAGCGGAAACAGCAGCCTGCAATTCGGCTTCTTTTCCATTTAAGGTAAAATCTAAATCGGCTGCCAATGGTGCGCTAGCATATCCAGAAACGAATATCGCTTTTGGCGATTTTTCCGGATTAGCAATAACATCATAAGGACGTTGTTTTATAAATGGCCAACATCCAGAAGCTAGTAAATGTGCTTTAACAGCATCTGGTTTTGCAGAATCAATATCAAACTTTCCAAAATCTTCAAAAGTTTGTGATTTATCAGCTTCTATTCTAATGGCATCAATGCGTCTTTTTGGTCCTCTAACCACCTCAACTATTTTTCCAGAAACTGGTGATAAAAACTTCACCGATTCTTGAGCTTTATTGTGAAACAAAATACTACCGGCTTTAACTGTAGTCCCTTCTTTCGCAACAAGTTTTGGTATTACGCCGTGAAAATCTTCTGGCCTTATGGTGCAGAAGTTACTGATAATCCCATTTTCAACGGTTTTTTCAGCTTCACCTATAAGTTTAATGTCCAGACCTTTTTTAATACGAATGTCGTTTGACATATTTATTTTATTGAAATTAGTTGTCTAAAAATCGGGTCAAAAATACGAATAAATAGCTAATATGATACTCAAATTTAGCAGCGATTATTATTTATATTTATTCTAAATAAAAGACTAAGCTTAGGCACAGATTTTGCTTATATTTACAAAAAAAGCGTCAAATGTCTTTCAAGTTTTTTCTTAATTATTTTTGTTTATTATTAACCTTATTCTCTTTCGGACAAGTAGCAGAAGTTAATCCGCCAGACTATATAAAGTCAGTAACTTTTAAAAGTAACAGTAGCGATTTAGGTGAATTACCCATAATTCAATTAGGCGAAACCTTCTACTTAGAGTTTGATGCACTAGTTTCAGACGAACCTGATTTCTATTACAAAATTGAACATTTCGATTACAACTGGGAACCTTCTGTTCTTGTAAAACCAGAATTTATGCTTGGCGTAGATAATTTCAGAATTCAAGATTACACAAACTCGTTCAATACTTTTCAAATGTACTCGCATTATAGTTTGGCAATCCCGAATCAGCAAACAAAACGCTTAAAAGTATCTGGTAATTACATCATTTCAATATTCGATTCTTACGGCGACTTAATATTCTCAAGAAAATTTATGGTTTATGAAAACATTGTAACTCCGGGTATTGCTATTAAAAGATCGAGAGATATCAGCACTATAGAAACCACACAAACAGTTGATATAGAGATTGATACTGGCGGACAAATTAATAATCCACAACAAACGGTAAAAACTTTAATTATTCAAAATAGCAATTTAAACACAGCTATTTCAAACATAAAACCACAATATACCATTGGCAACACGCTTATTTATAGATATACAAAAGAAACCGCTTTTCCAGCAGGGAACGAGTTTCTATTTTTTGAAACAAAAGATGTTCGAGCAGCAACCTCTCGTGTTCAATCCATAGCGCTTGAAGATATTTATCAGTCCTTTTTATTCACCGATATTTCAAGAGAAAATTTGCCTTACACCTACAATCCAGATGTAAATGGGCAATTTAAAATTGTAGCACTTGATAGAGATGATGTTACCATTGAAGCCGATTATGTACAAGTACATTTTTCAATTCAATATCCTGAGTTAACCAAAGGAGCACATATTTATGTTTACGGCAACTTTAATAATTATGAGCTTAGCGAGTTTAATAAAATGTGGTACAACCCTCAGCGAGGCATCTACGAAACAAGCATAAAACTAAAACAAGGGTTTTATAATTACAAATACGTGGTAGTTAATAAAGACGGAAGTTTAAACGAAAACGCCATTAGCGGCAACTTTTGGCAAACCGAAAACAACTATAAAATTTTAGTGTATTACAGAGATTTAGGTGCACGGTACGACCGTATTATAGGTTTTAATCAAGTCTCATCTACCAATATCACTAATTAAAAGGTCATAAAAAAATCAAAAAGTAACTGTTTATAACTAGTTATTTATCAGCTTAATGGTAGCAAAAAATGTATTTCATCTAATATTTATATCAAACACGTAAAAATTTACGTTAACCACTTAATATTTATTATTTTAGCATTCGTTAATATTTTGCACAACAATGGTTCAACAAGTTACAAAAGGCATAAAAATTTCGGTGGTAACCAACTTCGAAGGCTCGTTTTATAAAAACTATAAAATACAGTTCGCCTTTGGATATACCATAACTATCGAAAACCAAAGCAAAGACTCCGTGCAACTTAACGTACGCCATTGGGAAATTCTGGATGCATTAAATAATGTGGAAACCGTTTCTGGCGAAGGCGTAATTGGAAAAAAACCCGTACTTAAACCTGGTGAATCTCACACCTACACATCGGGTTGTTTACTAACCTCGCCGTTTGGCGCTATGCAAGGGCATTACGGTATGGTAAACCTTAATACAACACAAAAATTTCAAGTTACCATCCCAACGTTTAAGTTGAGCGCTCCTTTTGCTATTAATTAGATTTTGACCGTACAAAATTAAATTTCAGGTTCGGTGAGCGTCATATAAAACATAATGCTTACCTCAATTGTATACGATATCTTTAATGCTAATACACTAGGATTAATTTACAAAAAAGCATCATTAAGACATGTTTTGATTGGAATTAAAAATATTTCAAAAAAAACCCCCATTCAATTGATTGAATGGGGGTTGTAAAAATTGATACTAGAAAGTTAGCGTTTTATAACTTTTTTAACCTGTATGCTTTTGCCTTGAATAATTTTCACAAAATACACACCGGATTCTAATTTAGATCCAAATTTATAATTTTCGTTATAATTAATGTAGGCATTATGTACCATTTTACCAGTCATATCTATGACTTGAACATCAACCCCATTTAAATTATCGGCTGTTGATATTTTAATATTAAAACTATCACCTGAAGGATTTGGCCATACTCTTGTGGTAAAGCCTAATACTGCTTCATCTATATTACTAGTTTTACCTTTTGTAGATTTTGTGTATAAATCACCTTCATAAGGATCACCATCACACGAACCTAAAGTGTCTCCATGCGCTAAATGCGCATCGAGAGCATTTTCCTGAACACATTTATTTTTACCATTATGGCAAATTAAAATTTTGGTTTTTTCCTCATTGCAATATTTTATAGCATCTATAGGATTATTATCATCTAAAGTGGATGGGTCACAGTCATTATCAATGGTATCAAAAGGAATCTCATCTGCATCTGGATTCACAGCCGCATCAGTATCATCACAGTCCGTATTATCACTCACATAACCAGAAGGAACACCGTCACAAGTGCTTGTGGAATTCGAAGGATCGCCAAATCCATCGCCATCTGTATCCGCAAAGAAGGTTGTAAATATCAGATTCTCGTCTACTTGACCATTACAGTCATTATCAAGACCATCACAAAGCTCAGGAGCACCTGGATAAACCGTGTTGTCACTATCGTTACAATCCGTATCAGAGTTCACACCATCATTATCGGCATCTTCTGTATCTAATGTTAACGGATCACAGTCATTATCAATACCATCATATAATACTTCTGGGTTTCCAGGGAATGCTAAAGGCTCGTTATCATCACAATCTAAACTTGCAGTAAACCCATCTCCGTCATTATCAGGGTCATTCCCACAGTTTGTTAATCCTTCATCAATTTGACCATCACAGTTATTATCAATTCCATCACAAAGCTCAGGAGCACCTGGATAAATTAATGGGTCATTATCATTACAATCAAAAAAGACATTAGAGCCATCATTATCAGAATCTAGATTACCGGTGCATTGTACTACCGGAGTACAACCAGAAAAATCATCAATCCAATTTGAATCACAGGGTGTTAATTCTGGATCTAATACCGAATAGAAAAATCTTTGATAAGTGTTACCAGGATCATTTAGAGGTGGATAGACTGACCACTCTAGGCCTGCGCTTGAATTTTCAACTTCAAGAGTCCAACCAGAACTACCACCTATAAGCTCACCATTTGACCATGAAGGGTATCCTTCTGCCGTTCCATTAGGAGGACCACTAAAAGAAATAATATTACCAAAACAATCAAAACTAATTTGCGGTGGGCCAGTCTGCCCAAAAGTAGACATGGAAAAAAATATAACAAACAGGAAAATAAAGCTGTTTTTAAAATTTAAAAAATGGCCTAAAAAGGCTGAGCATGCGTGTAATTTTGTTTTCATCTTAGGGAGGAATTAATTAATAATGCGTTAAATTAATTAACAATTCCCTTAAGAAACACTTCAAATGTTAATATTATGTTAAAATGTAGTATTAATCGCGTTAGCGCCTGAGGTTTTTCCGTAAAATGATGTTTCATTATATCAAAATGACTTAATAAAGGTATGTTGAATTCCATAAATAGCAGCGAGAGCAACCTACAAATCTTCTTAATAAAAATTCAACCAGATAAAAAAAATTAAGTCTTTTTATAAAACTTAAAAATTTTCCCGCTCTGCTTCACATGAAAGAATTTACAATTTGAATAATGTATAAATTCAAATTCTAAATCGTAATCAAACGAATCGTCTTCAACAACATATTTTTCGTGCACATCTATATTTCCATATGGTGAAATACGCTTAAAATGATATTCCACATCATGCCCTATTTTATGCAACTCAAACCATGCTCCAGCAGCAATACCAGAAAGCCATTGTGCATTTTTATGCAAACCATCAACCGGTTTTGGCGTTTGCGTTCCTATTAAATTAACCTCATGATCAATCAACCTATCTAAAAAACAACGTATGTTTTCACTTCTTTGAGAACCTTTAAATTTTGAAATTACACCAGTTTCAGAAATGGCATAAGGATGATTTTCAGTATCAGCTAGTAAAACGTTTCCAACCGTACTTGGTGTAAACCATTTAGACTTTTCAAGTGCCTTTTTTATTTTAGAATCTGTGACTGAAGCAATTAACGTATCCGTAACAAAACGCGCACAATTACAAGCATCTTTTATAAACGCTGCATACCTTATAAAATGTTTGTTTTGCATTTTGGTAATATGCGTTCGAGCTTTATGATAATTAATCGTTTTGCAAACCGAAGCCACTAATTTACCATCACCATGCGTAAGCTTAGGATGTGTGCCTAAAAATTCTAAAATTTCATTTAGATTTTTAATAGTATCGTTTACAATTTCAGCTTTTAACGGAAAGTGAAGTTCGTTATCGGTATCACTACCTCTAACACGCCCATTAGGTTCTGGGGTAATATAGCGGCCAAAATCATGATATTCTAAAACACCTGTTTTTTTATCAATTAATACTAAGGCAGCATGACCAGCACGCAAATAATTCTTTTTACCAACACCAACAAATCTTAAATAAGGTGAAAACCATTCTTCAGAAACCATAACAATAGTATCTGGATACGCCAATGTTAAAATAATTCCCGTATTATCCATTGACTACTTCTGGAAAATTAAATGTTTTAACTGTAACGGTTTTGCTATCAAGATTTTCATAACGCATATCAACTTCATTTCCACGTTTTTCAACTTGTGTAATACTATTTGTTTTCACAAAACCTCTATCCATAATTACACCGTAGTCCATATTATTAGCATCTTCAGTTTTATGAAATCCTAATACAGAATCAGCGTTAGGCTTATTTAAAGCTTCAAAGTTTTCAAACCATTGCTGACGCTCTCTTTGCATCCCTTCAGTATACAAGGTTGAAGACGACCAAATTCTTGACTCTAATGGCAATTCTACAAAATGTTTACGCATACCATCCCAAACCAATTCATAAATTTTAAGTGTGGAATTCCAATCTGCAATGACTACTGTAAATGGCTCTATATCGTCAAGGATATAAGATTCTATGGTTGTAACGATATCGTCAGCAATCATAAAATCATTGGCCACAACACCTCTACTTTTTCTGTAGTTAGCCTGTCGCTCATGCTTAACAAAACCACCATTAAGCACACAAACCACACGGTTTTTTGCGCTAACACCAATCCAAGTTCCACCCATTTTATCTTTTGGAAACAATAGTTTTGCACCCTCAATACTATAAAAATCTGGTGCCAAAGACACTCTATCTGGAGCCTCATCTCGATTAGTGGTTAACACAAAATTGTTATTTTTTTTTGGAATAATTGTAACTGTACACATAAAACCTGTAGTCTAAAAACAGGTTAGCAACTTACAAAAAATAAATAAAAATTAACTTTGTTTTAGGAACTCTTCAGGCTAAAATATTATTTAATTATTCGTAAATTTGCAGCACATTTACTGAAAATTCAATAACAAAAAATAAAATATCATGGGAAAAGGCTTTTTTAGTGTACCAATTGCTGTTAACGAACCTGTAAAATCTTATGCTCCGGGATCACCAGAACGCGATGCTGTTGCTAAGACATATAAAGCAATGTTTAATAGTAAAATTGATGTGCCTTTATATATTAATGGTAAAGACGTAAAAACTGGAAATACCAGAACCATGTCGCCACCACACGATCATAAGCATGTTGTAGGAACCTACCATATAGCTGAACAAAAACACATTGATGAGGCTATTTCTACAGCGTTGGAAGCAAGAAAAATGTGGTCTCAAATGCCTTGGGAACAACGCGCAGGTATTTTCCTGAAAGCTGCTGAGTTAATTGCTGGTCCTTACCGTGCTAAAATAAATGCAGCCACTATGATTGCACAATCTAAAACCATTCATCAAGCTGAGATTGATGCGGCTTGTGAGTTTATAGATTTCTTGCGTTTTAATGTTCAGTTTATGACGGACATTTACATGGAACAACCAGAAAGCACAAGTGATGCTTGGAACCGCATTGAATATCGTCCATTAGAAGGGTTTACTTACGCTGTTACACCATTTAACTTTACTGCAATTGCTGGAAATTTACCGGCTTGCATGGCTTTAATGGGTAATGTTGTGGTTTGGAAACCTAGTGATAGCCAAGTGTATTCTGCTAAAGTGATTATGGATGTATTTGAAGAGGCAGGTGTGCCTCCGGGTGTAATTAATGTTGTTTTTGGAGACCCTGTGATGATTACCAATACGGTTATGGCAAGTCCAGATTTTTCGGGATTACACTTTACGGGTTCAACATTCATCTTTAAAGAACTCTGGAAACAAATAGGAAACAACATTCACAATTATAAAACCTACCCAAGAATTGTTGGAGAAACAGGAGGAAAAGATTTTATTGTTGCCCACAAATCGGCTGATGCTAAGCAAGTAGCTACGGCTATTGTGCGTGGTGCTTTTGAGTTTCAAGGTCAAAAATGTAGCGCAGCTTCAAGAGCTTATGTTCCAAAAAGTTTATGGAATGATGTGAAAAAATATGTTATTGAAGATGTTAAATCTTTTAAAATGGGTTCTCCTGAAGATATGAGTAACTTTATAACTGCAGTAATTCATGAAGGATCTTTTGATAAACTGGCAAAATACATTGATGGCGCTAAATCGGATAAAGATGCTGAAATTATTGTTGGTGGAAATTATAATAAAACCAAAGGCTATTTTATTGAACCAACTGTTATTGTTGCCAAAGACCCAAAATACACTACTATGTGTACGGAACTTTTTGGTCCTGTGATAACTATTTATGTTTATGACGATAACGCTTACGCGGAAACTTTAAAACTAGTTGACGAAACTAGTGAATATGCATTAACAGGTGCGATAATATCGAAAGACAGATACGCTGTTACTCAGGCTACTGAAGCATTACAAAATGCTGCAGGAAACTTTTATATTAATGATAAACCTACTGGAGCTGTAGTAGGACAACAACCTTTTGGAGGCGCAAGAGCATCTGGAACTAATGATAAAGCCGGAAGTGCACAAAACTTATTACGTTGGGTATCGCCTAGAATGATTAAAGAAACATTTGTGACACCTACAGATTACCGATATCCGTTTTTAGGAGAATAATTAAATCCCTTTAAAAAAGGAATCTCTTATTCGAGATACTAAATTTGTAAAAGAGACCGTCTTAATCTAGATGGTCTCTTTTTTTCTTTTTCTACAATGAAATCTATTTATTTTATGGATTATGCCAATAAACAACAAACTAATCCAAAATGATTTTCTTATTAATTATTCCTTGGTCCGTGTTAATTTGTAAAACATAAATACCTAAATTCACATGTATTGGAATCGAAATATCTCTAGTACTATTAAAATCATAAGATTTTATTTCTTTACCGAGAATATCAAATATTGCAACATCGGACAATAGAATCTCTTGTTTGTTTCTAATTTTTATTTCAGAAGATTCCGAATCGTAATAAATGATTAAGTTCTTTTCAAAAAGATCAACCTCATCTGTTGATACCACATTTGATTGAAAAACCAATTTGAATCTATCATTATAAGTTCCAGCTTCTAAATGTGTTTCAAATGAATCATTATTAATTAGAAATGTCGAATTGGTTTGCGTGTCCTTAACATATAGTTTCGTGTTAGTATCCATATTTTCAACAGCATCAACTTTAATATTTATTAAACCAGCTTTTTTTACAATTAACCCAATTGAAAATTCTTGAGAATCATCAATTATACCAACACCTTGAATTACAAATTTACCTTCATTGAGAGTCCAATACATATCCTCCTTATTAATATCTACCATAAAGGCATCATAACCTAAATCAAAATCATTAGAAGCGTTAACGTTTGCACCTAAAACTATTTGTCTATGATACCCTAATGGAGAGTCGTATGTTAAACGAATTATAGGGGTATCTTCTTTATTTTTATTACCACTCTTACTTTTCTTATTCACAGAAGACTTCATAAATAGAGACGTAGATCCGTCTTCAGAAGCAAAAACACGCTGACTATTTTTAAATACAATATCACCACCATCAACTGTTGCTATAGGCAAAGCATTATCATTATCAAAACCATCAAGTGCTGTTGACACAAAGAATCCTTGATTTACAGGAATGTATTGTCCAGGAACTTTTGTTCCAATTGCAGCACTTCCAGCGTTTGATGTATTGTTTATTCTAGAGTCGTTTGATATAGCGGCAGCCCCACCTGTTAAATTTCTAGTGGCGTACCCTCCAACATAACCGGCCAAATTATGTGTGTTTTCTTCTCCAAAATGGTCCCAAAAATACAATGCCCCGTTAATAATAGTACCTGTGGTATTGTTTCCTCCATCGGCAATACTTAAGTTGTCCAATATAAATTCTTCAGCATCAATAGCTGAAGGATAAGGATTTCCAATTAGCCTTTCAACTTCTGTAGCAGAATTATCTAATTCTAAGGTTATATCACCATTATTAGGCAACCCTTTAAATACATAATTTTGTTGGGTTGAAATTGGAATAGCTGCATCTCCACCTGTCCCTTTCATTGTAAATCCTTCTCCCGCATTCAATGATGAAGATTCTTCAATTTTACCCCAAGCATAATAATTATCGGCTGAGCCATAAAATTTATACAACCATCTTGAACTAATAGTTTTTGCAAAACCTGGAGGAGGTGGGGCACTACTTCCATTTGGCGATGCATTAAAAAGCATATCATAGTACAATCCAGATATTGTTCCGTCTTTTAATACATCGCTTATTGTATGATTAGGGTTTGTACTGGACACTCCTACACCTCGTGTAGCCACATTACCTCCTATTGGCGACACGGATGAGGACCAATAATTATAATTGAATCCGTTGGCTGTTCCTTGCTGATCGCGCTCAATATAACCTCCACTATCGGCATCTACCACGCTCCCTTCCGTTTGTACTAATTGAGATTCACCAACCAAATCAATTACACCATCTAATTCCAAATAATGTGAAATGGTTAAGCCTTGTCCAGAGTTGTTCTCATCTTGTGTTTCTCCAGGATCTGATATTGTTAGCGTACCAGTCGTACTTGTTAACCCTAATAGTGAAATATCTCTATCTCCAGAAGTAATATCATGCGAAATCTCAACAATATTCCAATCTATTAGTGTTGTTCCATCTAAACTTAATGAATTTGGGATTATTTGATCTGCACTATTGCTCCAGGTTGCCCCTGCATCCCAAACACCAGCAGAAGCTGAAACATAAGGCAAAGGTGCAGTTTGAGTATCTAAAAGACTTTTGCCTTTATTTAAATAATTCAGACGTAAAAAGAAACGTTCATCTGTTAACCCTTCAGTAGTTGACCCATAATAAGAATTAAAATTATAATATACTCTTAAATTACTCCATGGTATTACTGGCAATTCATTACTTAATGCAGCATGTGGTAATATTTTACCACTTACATAATCAGTTCCGCTAACATCAAATCGCTCTAATTCTTGATTCATTAAATAACGTACTTGGTTTTGTGAAAGCCCAATATCCCAAACGTAAACCTCATCTAGCTCTCCTAAAATTGGATTTACAATATTGTCTTTGTCAATATATAGTGCCCCTAAAGCATAATTATTTGCATTTGGTGAAGGGTGAACTACATCTTGAACAGAATGGTCTAATACCCCATCAACATACATTTTTAAGGATGCACTATCATAGATATAAGCTGTATGATGCCATTTACCATCATCAAGATCCATATTTGATGTAAATTTTGGAGTTACAGTATCATCTATATATACTTCAATATTTCCAGTAGCATTTAATCGTATTTGCAATTTTTCTCCTTTGGCCATTATAGTTCTGTCGCTTGCGTTTACAGGACATTTAATCCATGCAGAAATTGAAAAAGTATCGGTATTTAAGTTAAGGCTATATTCGCCAACCATATAATCTCCAGAAGCAAAATTTATAGCGTGATTTTCGGTTAAATTTGCTACTTTTCCGAAGGTGAAGTATTTAGTTCCATCAAAATCGTACCAAGTTTGGAGGTTAATACCACCATCTTTAGATCGTAGGGGAATAACATCAATAATATCGCTATTTGCAAAATTAGCATTATCTGAAACTATTAACGCATACTCTTCGGTTGCTAATTTTGAAAAACCACTAAAAGCGGCCGCGGGAATAGAAACATAAACAGTTTCAACATCTCCATTTACATGATTATTTGTTTCAACTATTTTCCATTTTCTTTCTATACGGGTTAAGGACGTTGTAATACCTGAAGCAATAGTAACTGTATTAGTATTTGTGCCTGAAAATGCAGCATCATTATTTCCCCAAACTAAAAAATCACCATCCTTTTCAAATTCATTAGTATTTGCGCTATTACTTGTAAAAACGCCACCCAAACCTATGGCTACTTCGTTTATTAGGTTTAATGTTTTTGATTGTTTTTGGTTTAAATCTGAAATTGAATCCCGACCTATTCCTGATACGTGATAATTATAACCTGAATTAGCTGTAATATCCCATACTGCATCATCAAATGAGTTTATATAGTTTTTCTGAGCTTCAGTTGAAGCCCCTAACGTAATACCATATTTTATACCTAAATAGGATTCTATTTTCTGTCTATCAGCATCCGTAACACGCTCAGCAAATGTGAAAATTTCCGCTACACGACCATTTAAACTTCCTTGAACATCAAAATTTCTACCAATCCAATATTCGGTACCTGTAATTGTAGGTGGTCCTGGGCTGCCTACATTCGCAAATGCGACATCATTAACTGATGACGTGGTTAACACATTGGAGTTAAATAAAATATCTTGACCTGTTGGAGTTGTAGCATCATTATTTCTAACATTTATAATACCTGCCCCGGAATATGTAGAACTTATTTCGGCTTCACCATTATAATTGCCTCCTCCTGGAATATCTTGATTGTAAGATAAGGTCTCATTTGTAAACTCTGTAGAGTAATTACCAAAACCAACCCCAGTCATATCACCAGCACTACCTGTATCAATTCCAGCAAAAATGGTACTTCTAGCGGATGCACTTGTCATGGTAGCATCAGGCACCATAACTATAAATATATCTTGACTATAAAACCCATTGTTAACGTTCTCTAAATATTGTTCTACCGTTGCCCCGTCATTTTCAAATTTTATTACTGGATTGAAATTTATATTATCTGCGGCAGTATCTAAATAAGTTGGTTGATTAGCACCTGTGGCTTGTGTAGCATCTTTTGCATTCGTACCTAAATCTTGCCATTCAGAAACCTTTGATGCAGTTTCCACAATTCCTCTGGTAGATTTTAACCAAAGCCTAAAGTCTGCTGTTATTCCACCAGGACCCGGAATGTTTTCATTAAACATTTCTGCTTCAACTGTGAATGTAAACGAAGTATTGTCGGAATTACCCACACTTATAACAGAAGACTGAGTTCCCGTACCTCCTATTGGAGCAGTAAATGTTACATCAATTACAATACCTCCTAAAGGACTTATACTCCATGGAATAGGAAAGGGCGATGATACTGCAAAATCTGAATTTGTACTCGCTAAAGAACTAATATCCAAATCGCAACTACCAATGTTCGACACTACATACCTTCTTGTTACAGTGGCACCTTCATCTACAACACCAAAATATGTACTATTATCATCAGATGTTGTTGTATCGCCATGGAAAATATCATCAGAAGGAAAACTATTGCCATAAACAAATATTTCTGGAGAAGAATTAACCTCCAAAGTAAAAGTGAAATCAGATTGATTTTTAATTTCTATAGTAACTAAAGTAGTAGCAACCGTGCATGAAGGACTCGAATTTTCAATTTCGAAATCAAGGAATTTTTTACCTCCTTTACAACTTTCTGGTTTAATATTATTAGTAGGATTATTTGGATCTATATCGAAATCTGTAGTATTCGAAATATCGATATCCTCAATTTTTAAATTAGAACAGTTACCAGTTTCGGTATTCGTTATCCTAAAATCAAGGCTATTACCAGCATTAATAGTTATTGTTGAACCCGAGGTAACAACCGCACCTCCTACAATTTCTACTTGTATAACCTGAGAGTAGCCAACAAACGCAAAAAGGAAAAACAAAAAATTAAACGTTAACAATCTATAGAGTAATCGTTTTCTCATCATAGTCAATTTAGGGCACAAATTATAAAAGTGAGGGATTACAATTCTTACAAAACAATAAGAATCATTGCACAAATATAATAAATTTTATTAAAATATCATATGAAATACATAAAACACCGATAAAAGACATAATTTGTTCTAAAATCCTTCAAAAAATACTTACTACTTCATTTGTAAATATCACCTCCTTTCGCACTTAATTAGATATTGGTTTTAGGAGAATAAATAAGTCCTTGGAAAAAAGGAATCACTTAATTGAGAAACTATAAATAAAAAAGAGATTATCTAATTTAGGATAGTCTCTTTTTTTTTGTTGAATCCAAACGCATAACACTTGACTTTACGTAAAAAATTGGCTAACTTCGTTTACCACATGATAAAAGCAAACTAAAATCATAAAAACAATTAATGGCAATTAAAAACACATTAAAGTACATTGCATTCTTTTTTTTTAGTTTTTTAATAGGTTCTGCCGTTGCTCAAACAGTTCTACCCCCTGTGATGGATTGGCATGGAAAAAGTGAATATTTAATTGCTACAGCTAATAATCCATGGTTAACACCATCCGAAAAATCCGATTTCAGGACGACTCCTAGTTATAATGAAACCGTGAACTGGTTTAAAAAACTGACGACTGCTTCCCCATTGTTATCTATGGTGAGTATCGGCAAAAGTGTAGAGGGACGGCATATTTATATGATTATTGCTTCTACAAATACGGATAAAAGTCCATTATCATTAAAAAACTCCGAAAAACCTCTGATGCTTGCTCAAGCTGGCATACATTCTGGAGAAATAGATGGAAAAGATGCTGGCATGATGCTTCTGAGAGACATAGCTTTTGGCAAAAAGAAAGAATTACTGAATACTGTTAACTTCCTTTTTATTCCCATTTTAAGTGTAGATGGGCACGAAAATTCATCACCCTTTAATAGACCGAACCAAAGAGGCCCAGAAAACATGGGCTGGAGAACTAATTCGCAAAACTTAAATTTAAATCGTGATTATGCCAAGCTTGATACTGATGAAGTAAGAGCGGTGGTAACCGTAATTAATGAATACAATCCTGTATTATATATGGATTTACACGTTACCGATGGTGCAGATTATCAATATGATATTACCTATACAGGAGCTGGAGTAGAAGGAAATTCTCCCGGCATTTCCAATTGGTTAGAAACCAAATTTAAGGTTACAGCAGATAAGGATTTAAAAGCCAATGGACATATTCCAGGCCCTTTATTGTTTGCATTGAATGATAGAGATTTTTCGAAAGGAATGATCTCGCTCGCTGGCGGTCCTAGGTTTTCAGACACCTATGGCAATCTCCGTCATTTAACCACCATTCTTGTAGAAAACCATTCATTGAAACCTTACAAACAGAGAGTTTTGGGTACTTATGTATTACTAGAAAGCACCTTGAGGTTATTAGAAAACGAAGGCCAATCACTTAAAGACATCACGGCGGCCGATAAATCTATAAGGGAAGAAAAAATTCCAACAGCTTTTAAGGTTCCTCAAATGAAAAGCAAAGTTGATTTTGAATCCTTGGCACTTTTAGAAACTTCCAATGAATTAACTCCACTTGATACATTCCTCTTGCTAGGAATAGAATCAAAAATTCATAAATCCACTATTACAAATTCAGATTATATCGAATGGTTAGGTAAACCAAAAACAATAAAAGTGGCACACTATAAAGAAAGTGACCCTATTAATTGGATCACACGTCCAAAGGGCTACTGGGTTCCGGCTTCTTGTAATGAAGTCATTGAAAGATTGAAAATACATGGAATTGAGATGGAAACACTTACTGAAGCCCGTGAGGTGGCAGTAGAAATGTATCGGATTGAAGGCGCAAAATTTGAAAATGAAAATCATCAATCACTCCCTTATGAAGGACATATGCAAGTAAGTGGAACGACAAAAACAGAATTTCGCAAAGAGACATTTTCATCTGGTTCTGTCTATATCTCTACTAATCAACCTTTGGGAGATTTGGCTATGATTTTATTGGAACCGAAATCAAAAGATTCGTTTTTCAGCTGGGGATTTTTTCTTAATATTTTCCAGAGAACCGAATACATAGAGGCTTATGTTATGGAACCTATGGCAAAAAGAATGTTGGAAGACTCACAAGAATTAAAAAAAGAATTTGAGCAAAAGAAGGAACAGGATAAAGATTTTGCAAATAATCCTGATGCTATTTTTAGGTGGTTTTACAGCAAAACAAAATATTATGACGACCGATACTTATTATATCCGGTTGCACGAGATTTGTAAGTCAATCTAGATTAAATTACAAATACCAGCTGCTAACAAAGAACTGTTTTAAAAACCACTAAAAAACAAATTATAACTTTCAATCAGTTTCTCCCTCCGCGTTAAGGATTGAGGCATTTGTTGGAGCTCCTCGAAGAGAGCGACTGCCGAAAGCCTGACCTTGGTCCTGAACAAAATTCAGGATATAGGTAACGCCCAAACAAAACACCTTTAGTGCTATTTATTTTTTAAAATTTTAATTTTTTATTAAAATTTAAATTATCTTCACTTAGATTTCTTCAAACAAATAAAACGGCATGTTTTTTGTTGAATTAATTATGCTAATGAAAAAACTTTTAATACTTATAATTGTCGCTATACCTTTGCTATCCTTTGGGCAAACAAAAAAGGTGTATAGAAAAGCTCTTAGAACTTCAGACCTGAATGAAAAGATAAAACTTCTTGATCAAGTAATTACTGAGGAACCGAAAAACTTAGACGCCTATTTTTATAGAGCTATTGCTAAAAACGATTTAGGCGATTACCGCGGTGCTATTGTAGATTACTCCAAAATTATCGTTGACGCCCCAGATGCTGACACTTATTTTAACAGAGGAAATTCAAGATATAGCATTAAGGATTTTTCTGGCGCAAAAGAAGATTATGCCAAGGCGTTTATGCTTGATAATAATTTTATTGATGCCTTATATAGTTTGGCCTGTGTGAAACTTGATTTAGGTGAAAATAAAAGTGCTATTGAAGATTTTACTTCCGTTTTAAAGGAAGTTCCAAATAATTCAAGTTCGTATACCTTAAGAGCATCTGCTTATAAAGCTTTAGAGCAATATACAAATGCTTTAAATGATTATTCCTCCGCTATTTTAGTAGAACCAACTGCAGACAGTTTTTACAATCGTGGTGTGTTTTTAATGGATATTAATTATTACAACGATGCTAATGGCGATTTAACAACCTCTTTAAACCTGAACAAAAACAATGCTTTTGCATATTTTTATAGAGGCGCTTCAAACTTATTATTGGGTCATTTTACCGATGCTATTACAGATTTTTCAGAAGCTATAAAATTTGATGCTATGGATTTTGATGCGTATTTAGGATTAGCCATGGCATATCAAAAAATTAATGATGCTTCAAACGCTAAAAAGAACTTTGACAGAGCGAATGCGATTCTAATACCGAGTGATAAAGTGAATTCCATTGAGCAATACAATAACACCTATTGGTTTCACAATCAATATTTCTATTTCAACAATATGTTAAATGAATTGGCTAAAATCGAATAGTAAACTAATCGATTAGCCTTTAAATTTCATTGGAAGATGCACCACCTTTTTGGTTTCATAAAAGTCTTCCTCAAAATAATCACTTAAATTATAAATGGTTGTTGTTCGGTAACCTTGAAGTTCTTCTGACAAATCACCACCTTTTAAATACAAAATCCCGTTTTTAATTTCATGATTTTGATTTTTAGCAATTTTACCTTTTACCCAATGCACAAAAGTTGGCATGGCTGCCACCGCTCTACTTACAATAAAATCATAAGTTCCATTAATAGCTTCAACTCTACTATGGGTAGTTTTTACGTTTGTTAAACCCAAACCTAACACCACCTCATCAACAACTTTTAACTTTTTGGCGATACTATCCACCAAATGAAATGAACATTCTGGAAACAAAATGGCCAAGGGAATTCCAGGAAACCCTCCACCTGTTCCAACATCAAGAATTTTGCTTCCATCCTTAAAGTTAATAATTTTCGCTATGCCTAATGAATGTAGCACATGACGCAAATACAGCTCATCAATATCCTTTCGAGACACCACATTAATTTTTAAATTCCAGTCTTGATATAAGGTGTCAAGTTTCTTGAATTTATCTATTTGGTCTTCAGAAAGGTTAGGAAAATACTTTAAAATGAGGTCCATAATTGTTAAATTTTCAACAAAAGTATGCTTTTTACATACATATTTTTACAAAAAAACGTTATAACTTCAATTGGTTTATACCTATCTTTGCAGCAGGTATGACAAGCAATTTTTATTATTTATCAGATTAAAATTAATACCATGACAAAACAAGCAATATCATTCTCAAGAAAAGATCCTGCAAAGTTTTTTAAGACTTTAAACAAACGAGTAAACGATTATTTCAAGGAAAACGAATTAAAACGTACTGGAAACTGGAAACTTTATGTAAAAGCAATCGTCATGTTTGCTTTACTTCTAGTTCCTGCCATTTTAATATTAACCATAGATTTACCAGGTTGGGCGCAAATACTAGGAATGGTAATTGTTGGCATTGGCATGGCTGGTGTTGGCATGAACGTTATGCACGATGCAAACCATGGCTCATTTTCAAGTAAAAAATGGGTAAACAAATTAATGGGAAGCAGCATTTATATTTTAGCAGGAAACGACTATAATTGGAAAGTACAACACAATGTTTTACACCATACATACACTAATATTCAAGGGCATGATGAAGATATTGATGCTGGTAGAATTATACGGTTTTCAAAACATTCAAAATGGTTTAGATTTCATCAATACCAAAAATATTATGCCTTCTTTTTATATGGATTATTAACGGCAAATTGGGCTGTTACTACTGATTTTGTTCAGACTTACAAATATCTTAAAAGACAATTAGCTTATGGTAAAATGCCACATCCAGCAACACAATGGACTAAACTTATAATTGGAAAAATTGTTTATTATTCATTATGGGTTGTTTTGCCAATGTTTCTAGGTTTTGCATGGTGGGAAGTGTTAATAGGTTTTATTGTTATGCATTACACAGCAGGCATCATTTTGAGTGTAATATTTCAATTAGCACATGTTATGCCAAATACCGAAATGCCAATGCCTGATAAAGAAGGTAACATGAAAAACACTTGGGCTATTCACCAGTTATTTACAACCTCTAATTTTTCACCTAAAAGCTGGTTGGTTGAGTTTTATACTGGCGGATTAAACAGACAAGTAGAACATCACTTATTTGCTCACATTAGCCATATTCACTATAGTAAATTAGCAAAAATTGTTAAGGAAACGGCACAAGAATTTAGTCTGCCTTACAATGAATACAATACATTTTTACAAGCTGTTGCGGAACACTACAATCAATTAAAACAACTAGGACAGAAACCTAGTTTAGCTTAAAATTTACACATACTATTTAACAAATAACCAAAAATGCAATTACTATCTGATAGAATTTTAAACATGGCTACGTCTGCTACTTTAGCAATGGCAGCAAAAGCAAGAGAATTAAGAGGCGAAGGAAAAGATATTATTGGCTTAAGTTTAGGGGAACCTGATTTTAACACGCCGGATTTTATTAAAGATGCCGCTATTCAAGCGATAAATGACAACTATAACTCCTATTCACCAGTTGACGGATATGTTGAGTTAAAAGAAGCTGTTATTACAAAGTTTAAAAGGGACAACAATTTAACATACACTTTACCTCAAATTGTAGTATCAACAGGAGCAAAACAATCATTGGCAAACATTGCTGGGGTAATGATAAACAAAGGCGACGAAGTTATATTACCTTGTCCGTATTGGGTAAGTTATTCAGATATTGTAAAATTAAATGATGGTGTTCCAGTAGAAGTTCAAACGACTATTGCTACCGATTTTAAAATGACACCTGCACAACTAGAAGCAGCTATCACACCAAAAACAAAAATGATGTGGTTTAGCTCGCCTTGTAACCCAAGTGGTTCAGTTTACAGCAGAGCTGAATTAAGAGCCTTGGCTGATGTTTTGGTTAAACACCCAAATATTTACGTAGTTTCAGATGAAATTTACGAGCATATTAACTACGGTGATGGTCATGCAAGTATGGCTGAATTTGATGACATGTACAACAACACCATTACAGTAAACGGCGTTTCTAAAGCCTTTGCCATGACGGGTTGGCGGGTTGGTTACATTGGTGCTCCGGAAAAAATTGCTAGAGCTTGCAACAAAATGCAAGGTCAGATTACAAGTGGTACAAACTGTATTGCACAACGTGCTGTAATTACTGCTTTAAACGAATCGCCTTCGCGTGTTCAATTCATGATTGACGAATTTAAAGTACGTCGCGATTTAATTTTAGGTTTACTAAATGACATAGATGGGTTTAAAACAAATACTCCTGACGGTGCTTTTTATGTATTCCCAAATATTTCTTATTTCTTTGGAAAAACATTACGTGGACATAAAATAAATAACGCATCTGATTTTTCAATGTATCTGTTAGAAGAGGCTTTAGTTGCTACTGTTGATGGTGGTGCTTTTGGAAATCCTGATTGTCTTCGTATATCTTATGCAGCATCGCAAGAGCAAATTATTGAAGCTATAAAACGTATTAAAACGGCTGTGAGTTAATATTGAAACTACAAAAACGCAAAAAGCCAGAAAGTTAAACTTTCTGGCTTTTTTTTATTTATCTAATGTTTAAAACTGATATCTAAGACCTAACGCAATATCAAAATCTAAATCGTTATTGTTATAACGCTCATCACCAAAAGCTAATTCTGGTCTAAAGTCTAATGAGATTAGTAAAGGGATATCAAAATTATATTCAATTCCAATATCACCTGCACCAAAAATAAAAGTGTCATTATAATCATTGCCATTATTAAAGTTATTATCGTCATTAAAACTATACGATCCTAAACCACCACCAAGTCCAGCGTACCAATTAAAGCCACCTTCAATATTCCATACCCATTGATGTAATGCTGCTATTTTAAAACCATTATAGTTTTTTCCATCTCTCCAACCTAGGTCCAATTCTAACCTATGGTCGTTACCTAAACTTGCTTGATAAGATATTTCACTTCCAAAACCATTACTATCTCCTAATCGTAATCCTAAGGCATTTTTTGATATTTCTTGTGCGTTCACTGTTATAGTCACAAAAAACAGCATTATACCTGTAAAAATTAAATGTTTCATATTTTAAATTTTAAAGTTGTTAATTATTTATAGTTTTATTGTTTAGCAGCTGCATTTTCATCAGATTTTGCACCCATCCTATTAAAAGTATACATCGGTGCAAATTTTAATTTTAACCCTGCTATTTTTCTATTATCCGCAGTAGTTAAACCTTCCTTTTCTACGGTGTTTTTTCTTGTATCAATAGCTTCGTACAATAATTTGATTTCGTCCCAATCTTCACGCGAATAAGAATCTTTATTTTCAGAAGCTGTATCAACAAAATTTTGGTAAACACTTAAAATATTGTCTTTATTAATCCACTTAAATGTCATGTCGTCTCCGCTGTAACTGTTTCCTAATAGCGTTTTACGCATAATCATTTTTGAGTTAACAGTTTCCATTCTTTGATTTTCTGCAATAACTTCAGCTTTGTAAGCTTCATATTTCACAGTAGATTCGTCAATTAATTTTTGCAATTCAGTATTATCTTTTACAGATAAGACAGTTTCATCAGCATCTGCTTTCATTTTTTTATAATCACTTTCAATAACCTCCCAGTTTTTAGCGGCATCATTTGAGGCTACATTACTAATTGAGTCTACATAGGCTTCGTAACTATCTACTTTTTCTTGTGCCATATCTTTTTTACTATCGCTACACGACATAAAGGTTACTGCTAAGGCAGCACTTGCTAATACTATTTTTATTGTTTTCATATTTTTAATTTTTTAACTTTTATACTCTACCAATACAGCTTTTGTAATGGTTTTCTTTTATTTAATTATTAAATTCCTTTTCCTCCAATAAGCCTTAATAAAATGGCTATTATGGCAATTACTAATAAAATATGGATTAAACCTCCGGCACTATAAACAAATAACCCAAGGGCCCAACCTATTACTAAAATGACTGCGATTAAATACAATAAATTTCTCATGATTTTAAATTTTGAGGTTAATGTTATCTTAGTTTTTCTATTTGATTTAAATTTGATTTCAAAAGTGGTATTATTTTTACGACCATTATTTCTAACTCTACATCACTAGTTAATTCTTTTAAACTTATTAATTCTTTTAACTGTTGATTTATCAACCAATAAACATCTTTTAAATATGGATTTTTAAATTTTACATCACCCTCTGAAGTTATTTTAATCTTAATATTATTAATCCTTTTTGGTAGTAGAATTAATTTTCTATTAGCTGATTCATCCAGAAGTAACTCAATTTTTTTATGTGATTTTTCCAGATTACTTGCCAATATTCTAAAGCTTAAATCCATATTTGATTTTAAAGCTTGATCATTTACTTTTAAAATATTTAGATTAAGTTTAGCTATTTGAAAAAATAATTTCGCTTCTTTTACGTTTATTGCAACATTTTCCTTTTCAGACACATTATTTAAGGAATGCTCAAGTCCATTCTTTTTTTTAAACTCACAAGAGCTAAAACTTAAAAACATAATCGTAATAAATCCTAAGAGCAAGTAACTTTTAATATTACCTTTAAAGTTTTTCCTTTTCATTTCATTTATAAGCTTTCAATCAATTTACATTACAAAGGTGCAACCAACTAGTCCCTTTTTCGTTACAGCATTATTAACGTTTGTTACAGAATTACTATATAGCTGAAATTTTATCCTTGTTTTTATAACATTAGATAAAGCATGGAAAGAAAAAATGACATGAAATTTTGAAATTTATGTCCTTTAAAAAAGTTTAATAAAGTTTTAGACTACAGGAAGATAAACTGTAAAAATTGCACCTTTGTTGAGTTGTCCATTGGCAAATATAAATCCGTTATGGTTATCTGCTATTTTTTTACAAATAGCGAGACCAACACCCGTGCCTGAAAAATCATTTTTACTATGCAACCTGCTAAAAAGCTCAAAAATTTTATTAGCATAGTTTTGGTTAAAACCAATACCATTATCAGAAAAAACAATTTTATGATAATATTTTTTTGGTGAATTTTGAAGATGGTCCTCTTCAGTACTCATAACTTTTGAATAAGCTATGGCAATTATTGGTGGAGTATTTTTTTTTGCATATTTAAGTGAGTTACTCAATAAATTAAGAAACAGCTGTTGGATTTGAAATGGAATAACAGAAATTGAAGGTAGCACATCGCTTGTTATTTGTGCTTTTTTATCTAAAATAATTTCTGCTACATCTTGCTTTGCATTTTCCAATAACTCATTTAAATCTGATTGTACAAATGCTTTATCTGGTTTATTGGTTCTAGAAAACTGAAGTAAATCGTCAATTAATAAACGCATTCTATCTGCCGATACTTTAATACGGTCAAGATATTGGAGGCCTGATTTTGTAAAGTTATCAGATTCTTTTTCTTCAAATCTAGAAATAAAAGTTTGTATTTTTCGTAAAGGCTCTTGAAGATCATGACTGGCAACATAGTTAAAATCTGAAAGCTCTTTATTATTTCTTTCCAACTCTAAATTATGAACTTCAAGCATAAGCATGCTTTGAATTTCATCTGTAATATCCGTGGTAGTAAAAAGCAATTGTTTTTGTCCATCACTTGCATAAAAAGTTTTTCCAAAAGCTTTAAAATGACGAACATCGCCATTTTTATGAATGACTCGATAATTGATGAATGCTAAATCCTCACCTTTCAACATTTTATCAATATCTTCTTTAAAACCATCCAAATCTTCTGGGTGAACAAATCTAAAATAGTTATTTAGACTCGGACTAAATGCCTTTGGCTTTTCTCCTAATAGCCTATAAAGATTGTCTGAATACGAAAAAGTATTAGAATTCATATGCAATATCCAACTACCATTCTTACCAATTATTTCAGATTGATAAGTAGATTCCTGAAAGATCAACAATTCATCATTGATTTGTTTTATTTTTTTGAAATCGTTAGTTATTTTGAAATAAGCAATAATTATTAAAACAAGGGTAGTCAAGATTACAAAATAAAAAAACACGGGTGTAAATCTTATATCTTCTTTATATTCCTCTTGGCGCTCTTTCAGCATGGCATCCTCTAGGTAAATCATTGCATCTATCTGCTTTTTCACACTATCAATTATTATTTTTTCTTCAAAAAACAATGTTTTAAAGTTATCCGTATGCATTTCGTTTTTTTCAACAACATTATAGGTTTTCGAAAAATTAGTTAAAAGGTTGTCAGTTAATTTGTTTAAAACTGCTAAATTTTCTTTTTGATTGTTGGTTTCTTTAGTTAATTCTTTTAGGACTGCAAACGAATTATTTATATTTTCCCTAGCACTAAAATACGGTTCTAAATACAAGGTGTCTTTTGTAACTATATAACTTCTGTGTCCGCTTTCAGCATCCTTTAGGTGAGATAAAACTTGTTCCAATTCAACATTAACTCTATAGGTTGTTACCAGTACATTTGTCGAATCGGTCAAACCATCAAGTTGTTTATAAGCGAAGCCTACTATAACAAGTATTATAAAAACACTTATAAAAAAAGTAGTTTTTAGAAACAATCCTGAATATTTTAATAATCGCATCGGTATTATATTCTTAATAAAAAATTATCTTTATTTAACCCATTTGTATAATACTGCCAATTTATTGATATGACTTCCGAAAGGATTTTTTTAAGTTTTTTAAAATCACTTGGTTTTTTAATGTAAATATTGGCTCCGAGCACGAAGGTTTCCTCAATATCCTCTTCGGAAGCGGATGTCGAGTAAATTGCTATAGCTATCTCAGAAAGTTTATCATTTGCCTTTATTTCGTTTAAACATTCTATCCCATTTTTTTTTGGCATATTCAAATCCAAAAAAAGTACATTTGGCAAAATGGCATCTACTGAGTTCAAATAATTCATGAGATCGACACCATCAATAAATGTATTTACTTTGGTATTCATATTGAGTTCCTCAAAAGCATCAGTAAAAAATAATCTATCATCTTCATCGTCATCAGCAAGCATAATGTATATGTAGTCGTTTTGCATAGATATTAGATGTTTGTTTTTATTGCTTTTTCCCTTCTTTTTGAAATTATACGCTGAAACGCCGATGGAGTAATACCCGTGGTGTTTTTAAATTGTGTGCTTAAATGTGCTACACTAGAATAATTAAGTCTAAATGCGATTTCTGTTAGGTTAAAATCGGTTGTTAACATAAGCTGTTTAGCGTATTCTATTTTTTGAATAATAATAAAATTTTCAATGGAAGTATATGTAACTTCTGAAAATAAATTAGATAAATATCCATAACTATGCCCAATTTTTTCAGATAAATATACCGAGCTTTTCACATTTACATCGGTATCTTCATTAAACACCATATCTATAATTACATCTTTTATTTTTTGAATCAAAATACTCTTTTGGTTCTCAACTATTTCAATTCCAAACCCATTTAGTGAAGTATTTAATTCATCATATTTTTCTGAAGGAATTTTTTCTAGTAATTCAACTTCACCAAAACCCAAAACTCTATATTTAATATTTAGTTCCTTTAATTTAGATTCTAAAACTTTTTTGAAAACAGTATTAAAATCAAATTTTAAAAATAGTTTCATATCATATATATATATTGTAAAGTTAAGTAAAATTACTAATCCCGTTTTTTGTATTCATGGTTAAGAATTTAAAAAACAGCCTAAAACAATACAAATGATAAATTTTTACCAGCCAACCAATGTTTAGATAAGCTTTTTAACAACTCTAGGAAGTATGAATTTATTTTAAGCTTTTCTCCCGACTAAGAACCCTACTAATAAAGTCACTAAACCCAAACCTATGGTTATATATGCGTTTTCATTGTCTTGTGCTTTAATATCTATGATACCTAAATCTACTGACGTTTCAGGAATTACCAATAGGTAAAGACCATATACTAAAAGCGCTACACCCGCCACTAAAAGGATTAATTTTATTGTCTTGTTCATATATTTGATGGTATTAAAGTTTAATTTTGAACATCCTTTATGTCCTATAATGACAAAGATATGACCAGAAACAACTTACCCAGTTACATGATTTTTTTTTATTATTACAAAACTTTAATGAGATTGGGTACAAGCTTATAGTAACAATTAAATAAACTCAAATTATATTGATTTAAAATGCTTCGAACAAGCTAAAATTTGATAAAACTATCTATTTCGCCAAAAGAATGGTGTGAATAAAATGAGTACCGTAAACAACTCTAAACGCCCAATAAGCATTAAAAATGATGCCCACCATTGCGCTAAAGGTGGCAAGGCAGAATAATTATTTACTGGACCAAAATCGCCCAAAGCTGGACCTACATTCCCTAAGGTTGAAGCGGCTAAACCAACGGCACCCTTAAACTCAATACCAAACATTGAAAACACCAATGCGCCAATTATAAAGGATAGCATATAAAGTATAAAAAATGCCAAAACATTAAATACAATAAATCTATTAATAGCTTTTTTATTATAGCGAACAGGCACAATAGCATTTGGATGCAAGGTGCGTTTAAATTCTAAAAAACTGTTTTTAATTAATATTAAATGGCGCACTACTTTTACACCACCTGAGGTACTTCCTGCCGATCCGCCTAAGAACATAAGTCCGAAAAAGAAAACAACTAAAAATGGTGTCCACAAGGTATAATCGGCCGTTATGAAACCTGTTGTTGTGATTACAGACAACACCTGAAACAAGGCGTGCCTAAATGAACTTTCTGCTTTGCCCCAAACCATTGGGTGTACAATGGATGACGCCGATGCATCTGCCTTGAAATAAATAATAACTGCCGCTATTAAGGTGAAAACAACAATGAATTTAAAATATAATTTAAACTCTTCATCTTGTATAACTTTTTGAACTTTCCCTTTAAAAGCAAAATAACTAAGCACAAAATTAGCCCCTGCCAAAAACATAAAGACAATGATAATATATTGTATAATAGGCTGCCCGTTCCAATAGGCAACACTCGCATTTTTAGTTGAAAAACCTCCCGTTGAAAGTGTACACATGGAGTGATTTATAGCATCGAAAAAAGACATACCAGCAACTTTTAAAAGCAACGTTTCTGCTGCGGTATAGCCAAAATAAATAAGCCATAAACGTTTTGCCGTATCTGTAATTCTAGGATGTAATTTATCGGCGCTTGGCCCAGGAGCTTCGGCTGCAAAAAGCTGCATACCACCAATGCCTAATAATGGCAAAATTGCTATGGCTAATACGATGATCCCCATACCACCAATCCAATGCGTCATACTACGCCAAAATAGCACGCCTTTGGGTACGGCTTCAATATCATTTAAAATAGATGCTCCGGTTGTAGTATAACCAGACATGGTTTCGAAAAAAGCACTTGTAAAACTCGGAATACTTTCAGTAAACACATAAGGCAGGGAGCCTGTTAATGACATGATGATCCATCCAAAGGTTACAACAATATACCCTTCGCGCTTATTCATTTCTTTTTTGTGTTTCCTTGTAAATAGCATTCCAACTACGCCAACTATTACAGTTGCAATTCCAGCAAGAAATATTTGAAAGGTGACACCATCCTTATAAAGTAGGCTTACAAGTGCAGAAAGAAGCATAAAGCCACCATTAAATAGTAGCAATAATCCTAAAAAATGAAAAATAATTTTATAATTGAGTTTCAATGT
>NZ_JBATHX010000233.1:0-5488 GCF_049667265.1 Algibacter sp.
AACATGCGTATAAAACAAATAAAAAAATCTAAATTTTTACTTTAATTGTTAAAATTCAAAATCACACATTTTCAGAATAAGCAATTAATTGGTGTCTGAGACTGAATTTCACAGAAAGGTGCGTTAGGGATTGCAGTAGAAAGCCCACAGCGACCTTTTGGGAGCGAGGACTTGTAACGGAAAGCCCGACGACGACCTTAGGAGGCGTAACCTGCCTGCCGGCAGGCAGGCGCCCAACTTCTCAATACTCATTCGATAATTACTCAACTTTGGTAGCTAAAAAATTACCATCCAGCCATAATAAATAGCTAAACACGACAAGAAAATAATGCCTGCATAAGTTAATAGTTGCAATCCTTTTTGGGGTTTATCGGCTTCTGGAAGATCGCTACTCATCACGTTTTTCAGATTCATATAACCCACTATTGGCGCTAAAAAAAACGAGGTTGCCGTTGCAATAGCAAGAATTAATCCCATATTAGCACCCAACGCATAAAGTACAATTATGCTAACAACCGAAATAATAATGATGCCTACTGCATAATATTTTTTACCTGTAAATTTTTCATGTTCTTCAACAAGTAATCCAGTAATATCAATCCCCACTCTTGTAACAGCATCAAGTGCTGTTAAGCACGTACTGTACATTGTGGCAAAAGCAGATACCGCAATAAAAACGTATGCCCAATTACCTATATGTGTTGTAAAAAGATTGATAACTTGATCGGCAAAAGTTATGGCATTGCCACTTAATTGGGTACCTGAACCATAAAGCGTCATACAACCAATTATTAAAAAGAAAATAGCAAGTATCGTAGTTAATAAATAACCTGTATTAAATTCTTGAAGCGCTTCTTTAAGCGGTGGTTTATTCTTTTCAACCTTATATTTTTCGACACTCCAAAGACTTAACCAACTACTGGCTTCTACGGCTGTTGGCATCCAACCTATTAATGTGATAAGAAATAACACGCCCGATTGATCAAAAATCTTAGGAGCTTCAAAATTTTGCATTGGGTTTACTGGCCCAGCGTTAATAACAAGAACTGTTGTTACTAATAAAGCTATAAAAAGGATGGGTATTAGAAACTTTAACGTGGTTTCCAAAACTTTATACTTACCAATAATTAGAATAATGCTATTAAGAGCAAATAAGCCTAAAGCAACGGGAAATAAGGAAACATCTTCTATTCTAAAAAGGTTTATAAAAAGCCCTGCTGTAACCGCACAAAGTGCCGCAGGTGTTGCTATACTCGTAGCAAATGTTATAAAAGCATATAACCACAAATAGCCTTTACCTCTTTTTTTATATCCTTCAATAATACTTTTTCCTGTAACGTTAGTATAACGAATGCCAAACTCGAAAAACGGGTATTTTAAAACGTTAGCTAAGATAATTGGAATAATCATAAACCAGCCAAATTGCGCTCCTGCCTTTGTAGAAAGTACTAAATGCGAGGTACCAATAGCCATACTGGCAAATAATAGTCCTGGACCAAGATTTTTAAGGAGCGTTTTGAATTTTGACATATTATTTCGCTTGTTTAAGAACTTGAACAAGTTCGACATTTTTATGAAAATTACAAAAACTGATATTAACTTGAGTTTACAAAAGTTTAACCCAATAATGCATAACTTTACCGACACAAGTATTCTATTGAGATACTGAAATAAATTCAGCACAAGTGACCAAAATATTACTCCTATCTGACACACATAGTTATATTGACAACGACATTTTAAAGTATGTTAAACAAGCTGATGAAGTTTGGCACGCAGGTGATATTGGCGATTTAAAAGTTACCGATGCTATTAAAGCTTTAAAACCTTTACGAGGTGTTTATGGCAATATTGATGATGCCGAAGTGCGTTTGGAATTCCCTGAACACTACCGATTTATGTGCGAAGATGTTGATGTGTGGATAACGCATATTGGTGGCTATCCGCCGAAATATAACCTTAGAGTTTATGAAGGTATTAAACGAAACCCACCAAGAATTTTTATTTGTGGGCATTCGCATATTTTAAAAGTGATGCCTGATAAGAAATTGAACCTCATCCACATGAATCCTGGGGCGGTTGGTAAACATGGCTTCCATAAGATAAGAACCATGTTACGTTTTACTATTGACGGCAAAAAAATTGATAATTTGGAGGTTATTGAGTTTCCTGTTAGGCATCCGAAAGGGTAACATTAATATTCCTGAAAGGTTAAAGATTATGTGAAAATGCAAAAATGATTGGCGAAGAAATTCGACAACCTAAATAGAAATAAAAAAAGGTTAAGTGAATTAAAATTGTTTCCTTATTGTTTCCTTGCTTTTCTATTTCTACTACTTCGGAAATTCCTACCACTTTTTGTAAAGTAACTTACAAAAGCTATTGCTATACCTATAACAATAACTAGGATAGTTATTTGATATGCTTCTTCTGGAATATTCATACTCTAATATACAAAAAATTCCTAAGCTTCTTGTTAAGGGAGGCCTCTGCGTTAGGGATTGCAGAGAAACATTTATGTTCATGAATTCATTATTTTAAAATAGAAAAGCATGAATAAAAGCCCAAAGCGACGCACGAGCGAGGACTTGTAACGGAAAGCCCGACCCCTTTTTCGGGGTAACGCCTAAAAAATAAAAAACCACTTCCTTTTTGTCTTATAAATTGTAAATTTGCTGACTTATTAAAAAACAGTAAACATTATTATTTATGAGTGAAGTAAAAGAGAATGATACGGTAAAAGTACATTACACAGGAAAATTAGGAAACGGACAAGTTTTTGATAGTTCGTTAGAGCGTGAGCCGTTAGAGGTTACTTTAGGACAAGGGATGCTTATTCCTGGTTTTGAAAAAGGTATTATTTCTATGGAATTAAATGAGAAGAAAACAATTAACATTCCGGTTGCAGAGGCATATGGCGAGGTGCAAAACGAATTATTTTACGATGTAAAGAAAGAGCAACTTCCCCAAGATATGGCTCCTGAGGTTGGCATGGGGTTAGCTTCTAAAGATGAAAATGGTAGAGAGGTACAATTTCGTATTGCTGAAGTTAAGGACGATCATATTGTTGTTGATGCCAACCACCCGTTGGCTGGACACGATTTAATTTTTGAATTGGAACTTCTTGAAATAAAATAAGAATTAGGGTTATAAAAATTAAAGAAGCCTAGATATACTCTGGGCTTTTTTTATGATTATTAATTAACCGATTAGATCTTGCTCTTCAGCAGGATTAGTTCAACTAAACATTTTTGATGACGCCCTTTAGGGGTATCCAAAATGAGTTTTACAAATAAAAAAACCCAAAGCTTTCGCTTTGGGTTTTTCGCACTATTACTACTAAGATATAAGGTTTTAACGTAACCTATCCACAGATTTTACAAGTTCTTCATCCTTCTTGATGGCCTTATTGGCTAATGCCAATAACACGATAGAAACAATAGGGAGAAGCATCCCAATACCTTTCTCAGAAACCGCCGTTTCTCCAGATACATTTAGTGATTGATACACGAAAAATCCTAGTAAAATAAAGTTTAATATGATGTTAAGTCGTCCCAGTACAAACTGAAACTTCCTCTTTTTATATCTAATTATTGATATGATTGAATACAACGCAGACACTAAAAAAGCACCATACACATAATTGTTATCTGTAGCAAACACTTTTTCGCCTGTATCTGTAATCCATAAATGGAAAACAAAAATTAGTCCTGCTGAAACGCCAGCAGCTAATAAAAGGTATATGGTTTGAATTCGTTGTAACACGTTGTTTTTATAATCTAGATGGCAAAAATAATAGAAATTATATTAAAAAATAAAATAAAGTTGTATTATTGCAGTAATAATTCACAACAACCGCACAAACAAGCGGTTAATTCTTCAAGATTTAAAAATCATTTTTCAGAATTACTCAAGTTTAGTATTCAAATAAAATATCCAATTAAACATAAATGTTTGAAATTTCACAATTAAAAGAGAAAAAACTCGCTGATTTACAGGAGATTGCCCAAAAATTGAACGTCCCAAAATACCGTTCTTTAAAAAAATTAGATTTAGTATATCAAATATTAGATCAACAGGCAGCCGACCCAAAGGCAGTAAAAGCAGTTGTTCCTGAGGCTACAGTAGAAGCAAATACTGAAAAGCCTGTTAGAAAACCAAGACAACGTTTGCAAAAACCAGCAAGAAACGAGGAGCAACCAAGTAACGATAAGGACGCAAGTAATAATACTGCACCCGAGGTTGCTGCAAAAAGCGAAGCTAATACAGCTACAAAAGCTGATACTCCTCCAAATAAAGGAGAAAAAAAGCCAGTACACAAGCCTAACCCTAGGCCGAAAAGCGACAATCCGAATAAACCAAATCCAAGACCTCAGAATAAAAATCAGCATAAAAACCAAAAAAATGGTAATGTTGATAAAGGCAATAAAGATAACAGAAACCGTTATCGTGAGCCCGATTATGAGTTTGATGCCATTATTGAAAGTGAAGGTGTTTTAGACATTATGCAAGATGGTTACGGGTTTTTACGCTCATCAGATTACAACTATTTATCATCGCCTGATGATATTTATGTATCGCAATCTCAAATCCGTTTATTTGGACTAAAGGTTGGAGATACTGTTTTAGGAAATGTTAGACCACCAAAAGAAGGTGAAAAATATTTCCCATTAATTAAAGTGAGTAAGATAAATGGACAAAACCCAAATGTGGTTAGAGACCGTGTGTCTTTCGAGCATTTAACGCCATTATTTCCTCAAGAAAAATTCAATATAGCAGAGCGTCAAAGTACTATTTCTACTAGAATTATGGATTTGTTCTCACCAATTGGTAAAGGACAACGTGGTATGATTGTATCGCAACCAAAAACTGGTAAAACCATGTTACTAAAGGATGTTGCCAATGCTATTGCAGCAAATCATCCAGAGGTTTATCAAATGATTTTATTAATTGATGAACGTCCGGAAGAGGTAACAGATATGCAACGTAACGTACGCGGCGAAGTTATTGCTTCAACCTTTGATAAGGAAGCTCATGAGCACGTAAAAATAGCTAATATCGTTCTTGAAAAAGCAAAACGATTAGTAGAATGCGGGCACGATGTGGTAATCTTATTAGATTCTATAACACGTTTAGCACGTGCTTACAACTCAGTACAACCTGCATCTGGTAAAATATTAAGTGGTGGTGTTGATGCCAATGCGTTGCATAAACCAAAACGTTTCTTTGGTGCGGCTCGTAATATAGAAAATGGTGGTTCGCTTACCATTATCGCTACAGCACTTACCGAAACTGGTTCTAAAATGGACGAAGTTATTTTCGAAGAATTTAAAGGAACTGGTAATATGGAGCTTCAGTTAGATAGAAAAATTTCTAACCGTAGAATATTCCCTGCTATCGATTTGACATCTTCAAGCACGCGTCGTGATGATATTTTATTAGACGATGTTACCATACAACGTATGTGGGTAATGCGTAAATATCTTGC
>NZ_JBATHX010000234.1:0-2616 GCF_049667265.1 Algibacter sp.
ATCCATATTATTCAAATTATGGTGGTTTAAATTTAAATGGCGCTTATACTTCAGATAATCAGAGATTTGGTCTTGGTGCCACCTATAAATTTGGAAACCAAAAGGCAAAAACAAAAAGTAAAACAAAAAGTGCTTTGGATGATGAGTTAAATAGAATTGGCAATTAAAAAAGGCAGGAATGGTAATAACAAAATCAACCAGAATAGAATCTATCGACCTACTAAGAGGTTTGGTAATGGTAATTATGGCTCTCGACCATGTGAGAGATTATTTTCATTATGATGCTTACTTTTTTGATCCTACTGACCTTTCTCAAACTAATGTAGCTTTATTTATAACACGCTTTTTAACACATTTCTGCGCTCCAGTTTTTGTGTTTTTAGCAGGTACGTCTGCTTTTTTTGTAGGACAAAGGCGTGATAAAAAAGATTTAAGTATATGGTTACTAAAAAGAGGTTTTTGGCTTATCATTGCTGAATTAACAATTATGAAGTTTGGTTGGAATTTCAATCTAAATTATAACATGGTTGTTTTTCAAGTCATATGGGCTCTTGGGGCTTCTATGGTGTTTTTAGCGGCTTTTATTCATGTACCAAAAAATATTATGATAGCCTTGAGCCTAATAGTCATTTTTGGACATAATGCTTTTGATGGTTTTATGCCAGAATCTTTGGAAAATCTATGGGTATTATTACATGTTCAAGGTCCTGTATCAACTCCTATTAATACCATTTTTATTGCCTATCCACTTATTCCATGGATTTTTGTTATGCCTTTAGGCTATCACTTTGGTTTGCTTTATCATAAAGATTTTAAACAAAACCTTAGAACAAAATGGTTAACATATATAGGTGTAGGTTGCATCCTTTTGTTTATATTTATTCGGTCTTTAAATATTTATGGTGACCCAAACAATTGGGAGGAACAAAAATCGTTTGCTTTTACGGTTATGTCATTTATTAATTTCTCTAAATATCCCCCATCATTATTGTATTTATTAGTTACCCTTGGGCCTGCCATTTTATTGCTGGCATTCGCAGAAAATTGGAAAGGAAAATTGCACAGCGCCTCAGTAACTATTGGGAGAGTTCCCATGTTTTTTTATATAATTCATATTTATATCATCCATCTTTTAGCTACAATAGCATTAGCAATTACTGGTTTTTCACCAAAATTCATGATCATAGATTTGTTTGTTACATTTACGCCAGAACTTAAAGGGTATGGATTTAGTCTTTGGGTAGTATATGTGATTTGGGTTTTATTAATATTGGCACTCTATCCTATATGTAAATGGTACTGGAAGTATAAAAGTAATAATAGAGACAAATGGTGGTTGAGCTACTTATAACAAATATATGATTCAAAAAGAAGAAGGTTTAGAACGGCGTGTTGGGGTATTTGGCTTATCAGCAAATATTGTTAACATCATCATTGGGTCGGGTATTTTTGTTTTACCCGCTGTAGTGGCGAGTTATATGGGCGCCTCGAGTATTATAGCCTATCTTTTTTGTGGCTTATTAATGGCTATGATTATGCTTTGTTTTGCTGAAGCTGGAAGTAAAGTAACCAATACTGGCGGACCTTACACCTATATTGAAACAGCATTTGGAGATTATGCCGGATTTATTGCGGGATTTTTTGCAGTTGGAAGCAACTTATTTGCCGATGCTGCAGTTTCCAATGCCCTTGTAAATGTTATTGGTTCTGCTCATCCAGTATTTGCTGAAGGTTGGCCACGGTTTTTGTCTCTCTTTATCCTTTTTTATGGTATGGTTTACATTAATGTTATTGGTTTAAAACAAGGTATAGGCTTAGTAAAATTCAACACCCTTATCAAACTTATTCCGTTGTTGTTGCTTATCATTATTGGCTTTAAGGATGTTTCAATAGCTAACCTTTACATTGAAAACATGCCATCTGTTAAAACACTAGGTGAAACTTCACTCATCTTGTTTTTTGCCTTTCAAGGATGTGAAACAGGTATTATTGTTGGTGGGGAAGTTATAAATCCTAAACGAACCATTCCACGAGCTATTTTAATAAGTTTATCTACAGTTGTAATTGTTTATGTTTTAATTCAAACCGTTTCACAAGGGGTTTTAGGTAGCGATTTACCAAATTTTAAAGCTGCACCGCTTGCTGAAACAGCAAAAGAAGTTATGGGTACTTTTGGTTATGCACTATTAATTATTGGTGCTGTTATTTCTATGTTTGGTTATATGAGCGGTACCATTTTAAATAGCCCGAGAATAGTTTACGCGCTTTCCAGAGATAAGGTGATACCTATAAAAGCACTTTCAAAAATCCACAAAAAATTTGCAACACCTTACATCGCAATAATTGTTTACGCCACCATTGGTTTCGTTTTGGCTGTTTCTGGAAGTTTTGAAAAACTAGCCGTTATTGCAAGTAGCTCTATGTTGATACTTTATTTAGGAGTAGCTGTTTCTGTGATTAAATTGCGCTATTCTAAAAAAGAACTTTCCGATGGATTTAAAATTCCTGGTGGTTGGACGGTTCCTATTCTGGCAATCCTTATTATACTATATTTCCTTTCAAACTTACCAAATAAGGAGATGCTAATTACCGCCATAGTAATTGCATGTTTAAGTT
>NZ_JBATHX010000235.1:0-2630 GCF_049667265.1 Algibacter sp.
CGTATTCGCTGGGCAGCAAAAACAAGCGCTTATAATAATTGGTTTGGCAAGCTTACAGGACTCATAGTTTTAACGATGAATGCCATAATTATTATGGGCTTAACCCTTTCAATTGTTAGTGTTTTGCCTTTCAAAATTTTATTTTATATCGCTTTTATAAAGTTTAATATCGATTTCTTTTTAATCTATAAATCGGCCACTTTTTTCAAACAAAATAATATTTTAAAAAGTTATATTTTCGGATTTCTTTTTTATCCTTTCTTTAGTGTTTATGTAGCTTGCATTTCAACATTTTCAGGATACAAATGGAAAGGTCGGAATTTTAAAAAGTAAGCTAATTAAAAAAATCACTAGTTTTATCATCTATGGACTTATTCAGCAAAACATCAAACCCAGCATTTAATAATTACTTTTTTGGCGATAATAAAACATCGGCAAAAACCATGACAGTAACTGGTATTTTCATAAAATCCATGCTATCCATAGCCATTATAATTATCATTTCCATTGGTATGTGGCGACTTCATGAAAATGGTGAAACCATTAAATGGTACTCTTTGGGCGGCATGTTAGCAGCCATAGTCATTAGTATTGTTATTTCGGTTCGCCAACATTGGGCGCATATTTTAGTGCCACTTTACGCCATTGCAAAAGGTTTTTTTCTTGGTGCCATGACGGTTTATGCGCATGCACAATTCCCAAATTTACCCTACCAGGCCATCGGTATAACTATGGTAACATTTGTAGTGATGTTGCTCCTCTATCAAACCCGAATAATTGTGGTAACAAAAAAACTACGAAGTGTTATTATTACCGCCGCTACAACCATTTTTGTGATTTATATTATTTCATGGATTTTAAGCTTTTTCGGCATAAAAGTCTTTATTTGGGGTATTTCATGGCCAGCCATTATATTCAATATTCTAGCCGCCATTTTCGCATCGTTATCCTTACTTCTCGACTTCGATTATATTGAACGCCACAAAAACAAATCGCCAAAATACAAAGAGTGGCTCGCCACTTGGGGTCTATTAGTAACCCTTGTTTGGTTGTACATGGAAGTATTAAGGCTTATGCGAAAATTAGCTATTAAGTTTTAATTCTGGGCGCCTGCCTGCCGGCAGGCAGGTTCCCCAAAGGGTCGGGCTTTCCGCTACAAGTCCTCGCACCTCCTATCGTCGGGCTGTGGGCTTTCCTCTGCAATCCCTGCCTGCCGGTAGGCAGGCCTAACGCAGCCATCCTCCAAGGCAAGTGCAAATAATCTAATTTACCTTAATAACTATGGGCAGTTTAAACTGGGTAGTAACTTGTTGTCCGCGTTTTATAGCAGGAAAAATTTCGGGCAAGGAATCTATACTTTGGTTAATTAAGGCCTTAATATTCGGAATTTCTTGAGTTGTAAGCGAATCTATTTTAGCATCCAATAAAACTAATTTTCCAGTATTCGAAACTTGAAGTTTCAGCATCAAAGTATCCGTAATATCTTGAGAAACAACCAATTTTTCCTTTCCTAAATATTCCCAAATATGTAAAGTTAACACACTTTGAAAACACACTTTTTTATCTTCTTTTGTAGTAATAGAATCACAATCAGAAAAACTTGGATAATCATCAACATCATTCCAATTAAAAGTTTGTAATTCTTCCTTAAGAATTGCTTCAGACGATGTTTTCTTCACATTAAAATACTCGCAAGATGTGAGCGATAAAATGAATATTAAAACTAAGCAATACCTCATGGTTTTCAACTGAAGCCGAAAAATACAATATTTTTATATTTTACTTACTGAAAAACACAAAAACCGAAGTTTGCGCTTCGGTTTTTAGTAAATATTTGATTTTTTTACTCCGCTACTGCAAATATAATTGGTAACGAATAAGGTACATTTACTTTCTTTCCTTTCTGTTCGCCTGGTTGAAATTTAGGAAGTGTTTTTATAACTCGAATAGCCTCCGTTTCTAAGCCTACGTGTTCCGCTCTAGCGCGAACATCAACAACATCCCCCTCACTATTAATTTTGAAAATCACATTTATACGCTGCCTTCCTTTCAATTTTAAACTATCGGCCATTTTTGTATTAAACTCTAAACTTACATGGTTTGAAATTTTTGAAGACATACATTTCTTTTGTTCTGTTGATGATAAATTTTCACATCCAGGAAAAACAGGTACTTGATCTACAATAGCAAAGGGAATATCCACATACTTTATAACGTCATCAAAAAATGGATCACCAAAACCGTTATCACTTGTTAATACAAGTAACTTTTTAAGTTCCATATCTTCTTCATCGCTTATATTACCTTGTATTTGAATTTGCTCAAAAACCTCAGCTATTTTTTTAACCAATTTGGAATCTGATGTTTGGGAAGTAAACACGCTAATTTCTTCAACCAAATCTGAATTAAAATTATCCCCTTTTACAATTTCTAATAATAATTGCAACCCTTTTTCTTCATTTTCACTTAGGTTACCTTGAATTTGAATTTGATTTTGTACGGCCTTAATTTTCTCGATTAAAGGTGTCTCTTGTGACATTTGATTTTCCGGTATTTGTTCAACTGACATTTTATTATCAGCCTGTAAACAAGAAGTGTATACTAACATTCCGAATACCATAGGAATTAAT
>NZ_JBATHX010000236.1:0-6439 GCF_049667265.1 Algibacter sp.
TAATAGAACATATTGAAGACCTGGATCATAAAGCAGAAATTAGAGAACTTTTAGCTTATGATGAAGATACTGCAGGTGGTCTTATGGCAAAAGAATTGGTTAAGGTTTACGAAACCTGGACCATTGCTGGATGCTTACGCAGAATTAGAGGCCAAGCCAAAGATGTTACTAGAGTGCACTCCATTTATGTTGTGGATAAACAAAATAAATTAGTAGGACGCCTATCATTAAAAGATTTAATAATTGGTAAAAGCGACCAAAAAATTGCCGAAATTTCTAATGCAAATGTCGATTCTGTTAACGTTCATGACGATGCAGAAGACGTTATAAAAATAATGCAGAAATACGATTTGGAAGCCATTCCTGTGGTAGACGATAATCAAGTATTATTAGGTAGAATTACCATTGATGATATTGTAGATGTCATGAAAGAGGAAGCCGAAAAAGACTATCAAATGGCTGCCGGATTAAGAGGAGGAGTAGAGGCCGATGATACCATTTGGGAACTCACAAAAGCACGACTACCATGGCTATTAATAGGTATGTTTGGTGGCCTTGGGGCAGCGAGTATTATTAATGGTTTTAGCGACGCTCTTATAAAATTTCCGGCGCTATTAATGTTCATTCCATTAATTCAAGCAACAGCAGGAAACGTAGGTGTACAATCATCAGCCATTGTGGTGCAAGGTCTTGCAAACGATACTATCGATGGCAAAATATTAAGCCGCTTATTCAAAGAGTTTTTATTAGGTTTAGTAAACGGATTAGCTATTGCAGCAGTCGTTTTAGTAATCAGTCATTTCGTATTTCAAACCACCTATTTCGAATCACTAACCATCTGTGTGGCGCTTATTGTAGTCATCATTATGGCAGCTCTAATTGGGACTTTCATTCCCATTTTTTTAGACAAACGCGGTATTGATGCCGCCGTAGCAACAGGGCCATTTATTACTACAAGCAACGATGTATTTGGCATATTCATTTACTTTCTAATAGCTAAACTTATTTTAGGATTTTAAAAATTTGGCGCCTGCCTGCCGGCAGGCAGGTTACGCCTCCTTAGGTCGTCGTCGGGCTTTCGGCAGTCGCTTTTTTGTGTTGCATAGGTGCAACAACACAAAAAGAGCTTCAACAAATGCCTCAATCCCTAACGCACCTATCCGCAAACAGTTTTTCTACCACAAAAATTCGTGAAAATTAGTGAAATTCGTGTCTAACTTTTTTTATCCAAACTAAAGCTTCGTAATTTTACAACATGAACATACTCCACCTCGATACCAACCACAGCTTATTAATAAATCAATTAAACGATTTAGGATTCACCAATCACGAAGATTACAAATCCTCAAAAGAAGTCGTTGAAGCCATAATTCATAAGTACGATGGCATCATTCTTAGAAGCCGCTTCACCATAGATAAACAATTTCTAGACGCTGCAAAAAAACTAAAATTTATAGGACGCGTTGGCGCAGGATTGGAAAACATAGATTGCGATTATGCCGCACAAAAAGGCATCTATTTAATAGCAGCTCCAGAAGGCAACAGAAACGCAGTTGGCGAGCACGCATTAGGCATGTTGCTTTCGCTTTTCAATAAACTAATCAAAGCAGACGCCGAGGTTAGGGCAGGAAAATGGTTAAGAGAAGAAAATCGAGGTATCGAACTAGATGGCAGAACCGTTGGACTTATAGGTTACGGAAACATGGGAAAATCCTTTGCAAAAAAACTGCGAGGTTTCGATGTTGAAGTGCTATGTTACGATATAAAAGATAACGTTGGCGATGCCAATGCCAAACAAGTTTCACTTACCGAATTTCAAGAAAAAGTGGACGTTTTGAGTTTGCATACACCACAAACGCCGTTAACACTAAACATGATTAATGCTGCATTTATTAACCAATTTAAAAAACCATTCTGGTTCATAAATACCGCAAGGGGAAAAAGTGTTGTTACCACAGATTTGGTTTCAGCCTTAAAATCTGGTAAAATTCTAGGTGCAGGATTAGATGTTTTAGAATACGAAAAAGCATCATTCGAGAATCTGTTTTCTTCAGAAATGCCAGAAGCTTTTAAATATTTAATACAAGCAGAAAACGTCTTACTATCGCCTCACGTTGCGGGTTGGACCATTGAAAGCAAAGAAAGATTAGCACAAACGATAGTAGATAAAATAAAGGCGAAATTTTGTTAATCGAAAAGAATTCTTCAGATGATAGGATGGTTCGTTTTTAGAAATTCTTTATTTTTAAAACATGAAAAAAACCATTCTTGTTTTTTCACTACTTGTTTTAGCGCTACTACTTTTATTTCAATTTAGTAAATACACTTTAATTAGTGGCAATTTGGAAATTGAATATATCATGGCAATTATAGCTATGGCGTTTTTTGGAATTGGAATTTTTATAAATAAAAAATCTCAAAAGCAACATGTTGCTTCTAATAATGAAATTGATTTTCAAAAAATTGAAGAACTTGGCTTAAGTAAACGCGAATATGAAGTTTTGAAAGAAGTGGCTTCAGGATTGTCAAATCAAGAAATAGCCGATAAATTATTTGTTTCAGAAAGTACTATAAAAACCCACGTTTCAAATCTTCTTGTTAAGTTAAATGCCAAACGGCGAACACAAGCTATTCAAATTTCAAAAGCCCTTAATATCATTTAATTTCTTAGCTTTACAACTAAAGTATTAGGAATTTAGTACTTTAGTATGAGCCTAAAACCTTCCTGTCACACTACTTTTGATTTATTAATCCATAGATAATTAACATGAAAAATACTGTAATTAAGTTTGGCATGTATGCATTAATTAGTGGTTTTATATTCTTTGGCTTGCCATTCTTTTTGGGGATGGGCGTAGATTTTGACTATGGTGAAATCATTGGCTATACGGCCATGATACTATCATTATTGTTTGTATATTTTGGAATTAAACATTATCGAGATAAAGAAAACAACGGAAAAATTTCGCTTGGTAAAGCTATTGGGATTGGCATGCTTATAGCCTTGTTTTCTGCTGTTGGCGTTGCCGTTTTCGATTATATTTATACTACTCAAATAAATCCAGATTTTGCCAGCGAATATTTAGAGTATTCTATTAAAAAAATGGAAGAAACCCTATCAGCTGAAGAATTAAAGGTTAAATCTGCCGAGTTAACCCAGCAAATGACAGATTACGGAAGCCCAAGCTTTATGGCATTTATGATGTTTGCATCAGTTATGATTCTTGGGTTTGTAATATCTTTAATTTCAGGATTAATTCTACAACGTAAATAAGTTTATAATGAAATCAAAAGCAACAACACCAAAACAATACTTGGACGAGTTACCAGGAGATAGAAAAGAACCTATTTCAAAGTTAAGGCAACAAATTCTAGACAACCTTCCAAAAGGTGTTGAAGAAGCCATGAATTATGGCATGTTAGGATATGTAATTCCCCATTCTGTGTATCCAGATGGTTACCATTGCGACCCAAAATTACCACTACCGTTTATGAATTTAGCATCACAAAAAAACTTTGTTGCCGTTTATAGTATGGTGATTTATGCAAAAAAAGATGTGATGGACTGGTTTACTTCAGAATATGCTAAACGCTGTAAGTACAAGTTAGATATGGGGAAAAGCTGTTTGCGATTTAAAAAAATGGACGATATCCCATTTGATTTAATTGGAGAACTTACTGCAAAAGTTAGTGCGGAAGAGTGGATAGATATATACGAAACTAATGTAAAAAAGAAATAAACTATGAAGTTAGGAGCCTTTTCAATAAGCTTAAATGTTAAAGACCTAAATGCATCAAAGCAATTTTACGAAACCCTTGGTTTTAAAAAATTCGCTGGAGATATTAAGAGTAATTACCTTATCATGAAAAATGGAAATGCCCTTATTGGGTTATTTCAAGGGATGTTTGAAAAAAATATTTTAACCTTTAATCCTGGTTGGGATGAAAATGCTAATAAGGTTGAAAACTTTGATGATGTGAGAGTTATTCAAAAGCATTTAAAAGAAAATAGTATAAAGTTAGAAAATGAAGCTGACCAAAATACTTCTGGTCCAGCAAGTTTAGTATTGTTTGATCCAGATGGAAATACGATATTAATTGATCAGCATGTTTAAACTAAACTAACACAAAAATGAAAAACAGAGTAACTGGAATAGGAGGTTTATTTTTTAAAACTAAAGACCCGAATGCATCCAAAGATTGGTATAAAAAACATCTAGGATTTAATACCGATGATTATGGTTGCACTTTTTGGTGGAAAGACGAAAATGGTAATAAATGCTCAACACAATGGAGCCCGTTTCCTGAAGACACCAAATATTATGAGCCTTCAAAAAAGGATTTTATGTTTAATTATCGGGTAGAAAATTTACATGATTTGCTTAAAGTTTTAAAAGAAGAAGGTGTTACTATTGTTGGCGACGTTGAAGAATATGAATACGGCAAATTTGGTTGGATTTTAGACAATGATGGCAATAAAATTGAACTATGGGAACCTGTAGACAAGGCGTTTTTGTAAATGAAATTTTTTTTCAGCTTTTTTATTAATTAGACAATATTGATATATCTAGAAATACTTCAATCTTATAATTTAACTGTAATGCAATGGGTCGCCATTGGTTTTGCAGTATTTTTATTGGGTTTATCAAAATCGGGAATTAAAGGGATTGGTATTATTATCGTGGTAATTCTTGCCTTTGTTTTTGGCGAAAAAGCGTCAACTGGAGTCTTGTTACCAATGCTAATTTGTGCCGATTTATTTGCTGTTGTATATTATAACAGGCATGCACAATGGGATATTATTAAAAAGTTAATCCCTTGGATGATTGCTGGTGTTTTAGTGGGTGTTTGGGTTGGGAATGATATTTCTGAATTGGTATTTAAAAGGCTCATGGCAATTATTATTATTGTATCTGTGGGCATCATGTTTTATACAGAAAACAGAAAATCAAACGTTATTCCGAAAAACAAAGCTTTTGGTGCAGTAACGGGATTTTTAGCAGGTTTTACTACCATGATAGGAAATCTGGCCGGTCCCATTTCAAACGTTTATTTTCTTGCCATGCGCTTTCCTAAAAATGAATTTATAGGAACGGCAGCTTGGTTGTTTTTCATTATAAATGTTTTTAAACTGCCATTTCATATTTTTGTTTGGAAAACCGTAACGGTGGAAACGTTGGTTTTAAATTCGGTATTAATTCCAGCCGTTATTATTGGTTTTTTCTTAGGAGCCTATATTGTTAGGTTAATTTCTAATGTAAATTATAGACGTTTTATTTTAATTGTTACTGCCCTTGGAGGCCTTATTATGCTAATAAAATAATATTTCTAACTCGCTATGTAACATTTAGTTAAGTTATATGACAAATAAATAAACAGCATGTAATTTTTCACTAATTTTACTGTCGAATAATAAAATTAATTATTAAAATGTCTGAAGAAAAAAAAATAAGCGATAGCCTAAATGATATAATGGGTAATGCTAAAGAAGGTGCAAAAAAATCTGCTGATAAAGCTAGCATATTTGCAGATGAAGCGGCTGAAAAACTAGGAAAGTTCTCCGATTCTGCTAAAGAAAAAGCGTCGCATTTCGCTGAAGATGCTAAAGAGACTTTTACTGAAGCTAAAGCAAAAACCAAAGAATTTGCAGATGAAGCTGGTGAAAAACTAGAGAAGTTTACTGGTGCTGCTAAAGAGAAAGCATCGCATTTAGCTGAAGATGCTAAGGAGACTTTTAATGAAGCCAAAGCAAAAGCTAGTGAATTAGCAGATGAAGCTGGTGAAAAACTAGAGAAGTTTACTGATGTTGCTAAAGAAAAAGCATCACATTTAGCTGAAGATGCTAAAGAGACTTTTACTGAAGCCAAAGCAAAAACTAAAGAATTTACCGACGATGCAAAAGAAATGGCTTCTGAATTTGCGGATGCTGCAGAGGACAAATTTGAAGATTTTGCCGAAGATGCTAAAGAAACCTATACCGAAGCTAAAGAAAAGACTAAAAGCTGGTTCCAAAGAGTATTTGGGAAAAAATAAATGGGTTTGACACTTTTTCACTAACTTTAATGTTCTAACAAATACCAAAACTTATGGCAGACGATAAAAATTTAAGCGATGATCTTGATGATATGTTAGGAGACGCAAAAGAGGGTGCTAAAAAAGCAGCCGGGAAAGCAAAAGGTAAAGCTAGTGAGTTAGCAGACGATGCGAAAGAATTGGCTGGTGAAGCAAAAGAAAAGGCAAAAGAATTTGCAAATGAGGCAAAAGAGACAGCTTCCGAATTTGCTGAAGACGCTAAAGAAATTTTAAGCGATGGAAAAAATATTGCTATTATAGCTCATATTACCTTAATAGGGTGGATTATTGCCTTGGTTATGAATAATGGTAATAAATCTGAATTAGGGTCTTTTTATATTAGGCAAATGCTTGGTTTATTAATATT
>NZ_JBATHX010000237.1:0-10851 GCF_049667265.1 Algibacter sp.
AAGAGTATTTAGATGCAGCAAATAATAACGATTTAGTTGAGGTTGCCGATGCCTTAGGCGATATGCTTTACATTTTATGCGGAACCATTATAGAACATGGTATGCAATATAAAATTGAGGAAGTATTCGAAGAAATACAGCGTAGTAATATGAGTAAACTAGGGGAGAACGGTCAACCTATTTATCGAGAAGATGGCAAAGTACTAAAAGGACCAAATTATTTTAAACCAAACATTCAGTCTATTTTAGATAAATAAAATTAAAATGTTCTTCTGAACTTGTTTCAGAATTTAACTTAATAAAAAAGAGAGGTATATACCTCTCTTTTTTTTATTTATATGAATTTCACCTTCCCTTCGGGAAGGGCTAGGGAAGGGCTTTACTTAACAGCATAACGCCATCCAAATGGGTCTTCAACTTTATTAGTTTGTATATCAGTAATACGTTTTTTTAAGAAAGTAGCAAACGTATCGTCGAATTTCGGTAACTCATAATCAGCACCTTTATATCCAAATCCAGAAATAGGGGAAATTACTGCAGCAGTTCCTGCACCAAACATCTCTTTTAACGAGCCATTTTTAGCAGCCTCAACAACTTCAGCAACCGTTATTTTTCTAACATCAACTTTAATACCTTCAGATTTAGCCAATTCAATAATACTTTTACGAGTAATACCATCAAGAATTCTATCACTAGTTGGTCCCGTAATTAATGTATCATTAATACGAACAAAAATATTCATTGCACCAGCTTCTTCAATATATTCGTGTGTATTATCGTCCGTCCAAATAACTTGCTGATAGCCTTTTTCAATAGCTAATTGCGTTGGGTAAAACTGTCCGGCATAATTACCACCAGCTTTTGCAAAACCTACGCCACCATTAGCAGAACGCGAGTATTTTTCTTCAATTAAAACCCTTACTTCTCCAGAAAAATAAGCCCCAGAAGGCGCCGTACAAACTATAAATTTATACTCATCGGCTGGCGATGCATGAAACCCGTTTCCAGAAGCAAACACAAAAGGTCTTATATATAAAGAGCTACCTTTTTTTCTAGGAATCCAATCTTTATCAACTTCCAAAAGCACTTTCAAACCCTCCATAAAATAGTTTTCAGGAAGCTCAGGAATTGCCAAACGTTTAGCGGAAATATTCAAACGCTTAAAATTATCTAATGGGCGAAATAACCAGACATTCTCATCAACATCCTTATAAGCTTTCATACCTTCAAAAATAGATTGCCCGTAATGAAAAATTTTAGACGACGGATCTAAAACAATAGGCTGGTAAGGTATCACTTTAGGTGCTTCCCATTTCCCATTTTTAAAATTACATTCCAGCATATGATCAGAAAAAACATGCCCGAACTTCAAATTGTCAAAATCTACGTCGTTAATTTTAGAGGTTTTCGTTTTAATAACCTCTATGTCGTTGATTATAGTATTCATAAATCTGCTTATTATATTATACAAATTTAAAGAAAAACGTTTTTAAAAAAGCGGTATATTTACATAAATCGTTTAAAATTGAAATATTTACACCATGAAGCCAGTTACCTTAATGATTATTTGCGTTTTAATGTTAAATTCTTGCAAGAACAAAACTCAAGAAGTTGCTGAAAACCCAGTAAAAATTGAAAAAATAGAATATGCCACATTCGGTACAGAAATTATTGCCGACGATGCCATTGCTGCAAGTTCCATGGCGGCACATTACAAAACCATGAATGCGGGCGACAGTATACACTCCAAACTAATAGCAAAAGTTAACGATGTTTGCCAAGCTAAAGGCTGTTGGATGCGTTTAAAACTCGACGAGGAAAACGAGGTTATGGTAAAATTTAAAGACTACGGTTTTTTCGTTCCAAAGGATATTTCGGGTAAGCAAGTCATCATCAACGGAAAAGCATTTGTGGAAGAAGTATCAGTCGATGAGCAACGCCATTATGCCGAAGATGCCGGAAAAACAGCTGAAGAAATAGCCAGTATCACCGAACCAAAACGCACCTATTCCTTCGAGGCCGATGGTGTATTAGTGGCACAATAAAAACAATTAATTTTAAATTTTTGGGCGTTACCACAAGGGTCGGGCTATTCGCTGCAAGTCCTCGCACCTCCTACGTCGGGCTGTGGGCTTTCCACTACTATCCCTAACGCAGGCAAGTTTGCAGAAGTCCGTAAATCAACCTACAGTCAACAGAACTTCCAACAAACTCATGGATTCGTTCAGATATGCCGTAATAATTGTCCTCTTGTTGGGGACTTTAGGGGTGTTTTTTATTATATTCACTAGTGCATTAAATAAGAAACAGCAAATAAAGAAATCAACTACCTTCCACACAATTAAAATATAAACATGAAACGCGAAATCATAATCACAGGCGATGGATCAACAACCATTCAAATACCAGAATGGAATGAGCAATACCACTCCATACACGGCGCCATACAAGAAGCCTATCATGTATTTATAAAACACGGGTTGCATCACTTTTATCATTCAGAACAAAGTGAAGAATCTCAAAAAAGGATATCCATCCTTGAAATAGGATTCGGCACCGGCTTAAACGCATTTATCACCTTAATAGAAGCCAAAAAACTAGATTTAAAAATAAATTACAATGGCGTAGAAGCCTATCCTGTGTCAGAAGCAGAAATAAATGCATTAAACTATACCCAATCACTAAAAACAGAAAACAGCGAATCCCTTTTTAAAAAGCTGCACGAAACCCCATGGGAAGAACAACATCAAATTAATGCCGATTTCACCTTAATAAAAAGGCAACAATTTTTTTCAGAAATCAAAGATTCAGAAGCGCATAACATCATCTATTTTGATGCCTTCGGAGCTAGAGTCCAACCCGAATTATGGACAGAAGCCATTTTCGAAATCATGTACAAAGCCTTAAAACCAAGCGGCATATTAGTAACCTATGCCGCCAAAGGAAGCGTTCGCAGAGCTATGCAAGCCGTAGGTTTTAAAGTAGAAAGACTGCCCGGTCCACCAGGAAAACGTGAAATGTTACGCGCTTGCAAAGAAGCGTGACATTCAACGACTAAAAAAAATAATAATTGGAGTTAAATGTTACGAGCAACTAAATAAGTTTTCAGTTGCAGTCGCAGTATTCTGTAAAAAAAAACAATCATTCCAAAACCAACTAAAAAGTCTCTGTGAATCTCTGTGGTTCTCTGAGTAATACTTTTGTCTCTTTAGAAGCATTCACGAGTACTTTAATTCCTTCGCACCTTTGCCTCCCTGCCTGCCGGTAGGCACGTTTGCGCGATTTCTTTTTTTAGCTTCTCGTACTACGTCTTCCATCTTCAAGCTTCTAACTCCTTTTCTGTTAAACCTAATACAAAACTTTAGCAAAGCCAATCACCATTTTGTAACTTTATACAAAAAAGAAAATGCGCGTTTTAATAACAGGAGCAACGGGGTTAGTTGGTCAAGAAATAGTTAAACTTTGTCATGAAAAAGGCATTAAAATAAATTATCTCACAACCAGTAAATCCAAGCTTGTTCAACACGAAAATTATAAAGGTTTTTACTGGAATCCCAAGTCACAGGAAATTGATGCTAATTGCTTTCAAGGTGTCAATGCTATCATCCATTTAGCAGGAGCAACCATTTCAAAGCGTTGGACACCCAGTTACAAAAAAGAAATAATTTCTAGCCGAACAGAAACCACAGCCTTATTAATAGATGCTTTAAAATCTACAAATCATTCAGTAAAACAAATAGTTTCAGCGAGCGCCATTGGTATTTATCCAGATTCGTTAACTAATTATTACGATCAAAACCATAACGAAATTAGCACCTCGTTTTTAGGACAAGTGGTTTCCGTTTGGGAAGACGCTGTAAATGAATTTTCAAAACTCAATATTACGGTTTCAAAAATTAGAATTGGTTTGGTGTTATCAAATAAAGGTGGCGCATTAGCAGAAATTGTAAAACCCATAAAGTTAGGCTTAGGTTCAGCTTTTGGCAATGGAGAACAATGGCAATCATGGATTCATATTCACGATTTAGCAAACCTATTTTTATATGTTTTAGAAAATAACTTGGCAGGTGTTTATAATGGCGTTGCTCCAAACCCTATTACTAATACTGAGTTAACAAAAACCGTGGCGAGTGTATTAAAAAAGCCTTTATTCATGCCAAATATCCCGAAGTTTTTTATGAAACTCGTTTTAGGCGAGATGCATATTATATTATTTGAAAGCCAAAGAGTTAGCTCTAAAAAAATTGCTGATAAGGGATTCTTGTTTGAGTATAATTATTTAGAACCTGCTTTGGAGAATTTGTTGTGATTTTTTGTGCGTTCGTTTAATGGTTTTAAATTCGTTGTTTTAACGCATATTTTTTACACATTTCCAAAGTAACTACTAATACCGCTTAATATACTTTGTACAGCATACGAAGCTAAAATCAGCCCCATAATTTTACTTATAACTGTAATTCCATAATCCCCGATTCGCTTTTGTAAATGATTTGCCCCTAAAAGGATTAAACAAGTAATCCCAATAACAAGTAAAACAATTCCGGTGGTTCTGGCTTGTTGTTGAATGGTATATAGATGATTGTCCGTCATTAAAACAACTGCCATTATTGCTCCTGGCGATGCTATTGAAGGAATGGCGATAGGAAATATTGTAACATGTTTATAGTCAGTAATTTTGTTTTTTTCTAATTCAGGTTTACCATCTCCGAATATCATCGTTAACGCAAATAAGAAGAGAATTACGCCACCTGAAATCTGAAATGCATCAAGTGATACGGACATTCCTTCTAAAATCAGTTGTCCAATTACAATAAAAAATAAAAGAATTAAAAAAGCTATAATTGATGCTCGAACTGCAATTTTCTTTTTATGAACTAAATCAAATTCTTTGGTTGCCTCAAGATAGACAGGTATTGAACCAATAGGATCAATAACTGCAAAAACGAAAAATATTGTTGTTAAAATCTCAACCATTTATTTTATTCGCTTTGCTTGGGTTGTGAAAGATAAACCTTGTTGTCCCATTGTCGAAGTCATTATTCCCTCAAATAAGGGTTCTGGACAATTTTTAGGAATTTTCCATTCAAAAATGAAATTTGAGCCAGTTCCGCCAGATACGTCGATTTCGTCAATAACTATTTCTGACGTTTCCATTGGTGCCAAAAAAATTGGTGAGTCAAAATATTTTCTAACCGATTTTCCATGAGTATCATAATACTCAGCTTTTAAAAGGTAGATTGTATCTAAATCGCTTGTGTTTCTCATACTAACCATTGATGTTAAGTTGTGAGTTTTATGTTCCGTTAAACTATAAATTTGAGAATAAATTGATAAATAAGATTTTCCATATTCAAGTGAATCTTTAGATGTTAGATTAACAGCTCGTTTTGACCAATTTTCAGGATGTATAGAACTAATTTCTTTCTTTTCGTTGCAACTAAAAAGTAAGACAACAATTATTATGTTTAAATATTTTAATTTCATTTTAGTACGATATTTTCTCAAATGTGAGGTAACGGCTTTTAACGATTTAAAATCGGTACAATGATTTATTTCCGATGTTACCTGCCTGTCGGCAGAAAGGAACGAAGGTCGCAAATTTATTTAACAAAGTCAAGTTCAATAAAAACAAATACCATTATAATTGAAACATAGTTTTCCTAAATAAACCACAATTTTTCAATCCATTACTTTGCAGAGAATTCTATCTTTGCAGGATGCAGTCTAAAATCCTTTTTATTACACCACCGTTTACTCAGTTAAACACCGCATATCCTGCTGGTGCTTATCTAAAAGGTTTTTTGGAAGCGCATAACATTTCTGTGGCACATTCCGATTTAAGTATTGAGCTTTTCACGGCCATTTTTACAAGCGATTTTTTAAGTACTGTGTTTGATGAAGCGGACGATTTACAGCATTTTCAGTATCCTGAAGTGATTAAAATGAAAGCTCAATACATCGCAAGAGTTGATGTGGTTATTAGTTTTCTTCAAAAGCAAACTATTGAAGCTGCAATTAAAATTTTAGAAAATAATTTTTTACCATTAGGGCATCGGTTGGCTAAAGTTAATACCCATATTAAATGGGAAGCTGGAGATCAAGGAATTATTGATAAAGCAAAGCATTATGCCACACTATATATTGAGGAAATTGGTGATTTTATTCAAGCCAATGTCGATGAGTTTTTTGCATTTACTAAATATGCTGAGCAAATTGCCACTTCGGCAAGTAGCTTTGATGAGCTGGATACTTTTTTGAGCTATCAACCCACGATTATTGAAGAAAAAATGCTAGATATTTTGGTTGCCAAAATTGAAAGCGAAAAGCCTAATTTGGTATGTTTTACCATTCCTTTTCCTGGTAATTTGTTTGCAGCTTTACGATGTTCGCAATTTATAAAACAGCTTTTTCCTGATGTTTATGTGGCTTTTGGTGGCGGTTATTGCAATACCGAATTGCGTGCGCTTGAAGATGCAAGAATTTTTGAATTTGTTGATTTTATTTCCTTAGACGATGGCGAAGGCCCTTTACTAAAAATAGTGAACTATCTCGAAGGAAAAATTAATATAGATGAACTGGAAAGAACCTTTGTGTTAGAAAACGACAAGGTGGTTTACAAAAATAAACTCCCTAATACCATTTACCATCATAAACATTTGCCTGCTCCAAATTATTCGGATTTACCTTTTGATAAATACGTATCTTTTCTAGATGTTGTAAACCCAATGCATCGTATGTGGACAGATGCCAGATGGAACAAATTAACCATTTCTCATGGCTGTTATTGGAAACAATGTTCGTTTTGCGATGTGAGCTTAGATTATATTGGAAATTACCAAAACACCACAGCTGTAGATTTGGTAAATAAAATTGAAAAGATAATTACCGATACTGGTATTACTGGATTTCATTTTGTTGATGAGGCTGCACCGCCAAAAATGTTGAGAGCTTTGTCAGACGAATTAATAAAAAGAAGGGTAAACATAACTTGGTGGACAAACATCCGCTTCGAAAAAACCTTCGATTTCGATTTGTGTCAATTAATGGCTGCATCGGGTTGTATTGCGGTTACTGGAGGTTTGGAAGTGGCTTCTGATAGATTATTAGCAAAAATGAAAAAAGGTGTTGATATTGCCCAAGTAACCCGAGTAACGCATCATTTTTCTGAAAATAACATTATGGTTCATGCCTATCTTATGTATGGTTTCCCAACGCAAACCGAACAGGAAACCATCGATTCATTGGAGGTGGTTAGGCAATTGTTTCAACGGAATTGTATTCAGTCAGCATTTTGGCACCAATTCACAACCACTATTCATAGTCCTATTGGAAAAAACCCAGAAGATTTTGGGATCCAAATTACAGGTCCAGTTTTTAAGGGATTTGCCCAAAATGATTTATACCATAACGATCCTCAAGGAGCCAATCATCCTAAATATACAAAAGGGTTAAACTTGGCGTTACAAGACTATTTAAACAATACGGGGTTTAATAAGGATTTACAACATTGGTTTGAATTTCCTGTAGCTACAACCAGTCATCCAAAAGGCCTTATTGATAGTTTTTTATCTGAAATTGTGAGCAATCACGTAGAAAGTAATTAATTATTCAGTCGTCATTAAAATATTTTTCCATAAAAAAACCACCTCATTTTCACAAAGTGGTTTTTAAATTTAAAAATGTATTCAATTAAGACTTTGCAGCTGCCTTAAGTGTCACTTTTAATTCCATATCATCATTAATAAATTTATCTCCTAAATTATCAAAAATAGATTTTGAGCCGTATTGTACGTTCCATTTTGTTCTATCAATAGTAAAAGTATCGCTAGTTAGTGTAATAGCACCATTTTCATTAATAACACTCACAGGAAATGTTACATTGTTCTTAGCTTCTTTAAGTGATAAATTTCCAGAAAGCATCATTTTACCTTCAACTTCTTCTAAACCAGTAATAGTAAAACCAGCACTTGGGTATTTTTCAACATCAAAAAAGTCAGGACTGCTTAAGTGACCCTTTAATTTTCCATTCTTTTCATCATCAGCAGGAATATCTGTAACCACAATAGAACTCATATCAATAATAAAAGTACCACCAACAATTTTTCCGTTAGCAATATCAAGTACACCGTTTTCTATAGCGATAGTTCCATTATGGGAACCTGTAGGTTTAAAGCCTTTCCATTCTATAGTGGAAGCTTTTGTGTTTACAGCGTATGCCGCAGCGTTTGTAGTTTCTTCAACCGCCTCAGCTGCTGTAGTTGCTGCTTCTTTTGCTTTGTCTTTACATCCCGTAGTAGATACAATTAAAGCTGTAATACATAAAATTGTTGCAAATTTCTTTTTCATTTTAAAATATTTTAGTGTTAACCCTGCAAAATTAGACATTCACCGTCAATAAATAAAATTAAAATTATTTTAGTGACATTATGACATTTTTATAATATTGGCAGTACTTTTGCCAACTTAAATTTAAGATTGAAAAAATTGAATTTACCATGAGTAAAAAAGATATAGAAAATGAGCAAGTAGAATCTACTCAAGAGGAAACTGTTGAAACCGAAGCGCAAGTTTTAGAGGAGCAAACAAATGAAGAAAAACTTGAAGCTGAAGTAAAGCAAGAGAAAGATAAGTTTTTACGCTTATTTGCAGAGTTTGAAAATTATAAAAGACGTACAGCAAAAGAACGAATTGAATTATTTTCAACTGCAAGTGAAGATGTTATGAAAACATTATTGCCAGTTCTAGATGATTTTGAGCGTGCGTTAACACATATTGAAGATGATAAAGAAGCTGAAGAATTACGTAAAGGTGTGTTGTTAATTTACCAAAAATTAATAAAAACGCTAGAGCAAAAAGGTTTAAAGCTAATGGAAGTCAATAAAGGTGATGTTTTTAATGCTGATAATCATGAAGCTATAACGCAAATTCCGGCTCCTACTGATGATATGAAAGGTAAAATTATCGACATAGTTGAAAAAGGATATCTTTTAGGAGATAAAGTAATTCGTTTTCCAAAAGTAGTTATAGGGCAATAAAATTAAGAGATGGCTAAAAGAGATTATTACGAAGTATTAGGAATAAATAAAGGTGCAAGCGCTGCAGAAATAAAAAAGGCTTACAGAAAGAAAGCTATTGAATTTCACCCAGATAAAAACCCAGATGATAAAAGTGCCGAGGCGAAATTTAAAGAAGCTGCTGAAGCTTATGAAATTTTAAGCGACGACAATAAAAAAGCACGTTATGATCAATACGGACATCAAGCTTTTGAAAATGGCGGTGGCGGATTTGGCGGCGGCGGCATGAATATGGATGACATATTCAGTCAGTTTGGTGATATTTTCGGTGGCGGCGGTTTTGGCGGTGGCGGTTTCTCTGGTTTTGGCGGTGGCGGTGGCCAACGTCGTGTTAAGGGAAGTAACCTGCGTATTCGTGTTAAACTTACTTTAGAAGAAATTGCTACAGGCGTTGAGAAAAAAGTAAAAGTAAAACGTAAAGTTCAAGCACCAGGAACTACCTATAAAACATGTACAACCTGTAATGGTTCTGGTCAAGTAACTCGAATTGCAAATACTATTTTAGGTAGAATGCAAACTTCAGCACCATGTAATGTTTGTGGTGGAGCAGGACAAACAATCGATAAAAAACCAAGTGATGCAGATGCCCAAGGTTTAAAAGTTGCTGAAGAAACCGTATCAATTAAAATACCTGCTGGTGTGGTTGATGGTATGCAATTAAAAGTATCTGGAAAAGGGAACGAAGCACCTGGAAATGGTATTTCTGGAGATTTGATTGTTGTTATAGAAGAGGAAGTACACGAAAAATTACAACGCGAAGGTGATAATTTACATTATGATTTATATGTAAGTTTTCCTGATGCTGTTTTAGGAACCTCTCAAGAAATTGATACCGTAACTGGTAAAGTGCGTATTAAAGTTGAAGCTGGTGTTCAGTCGGGTAAAATTTTGCGCTTACGCGGAAAAGGAATTCCTAGTATTAATGGATATGGAAAGGGCGATTTATTAGTACATGTAAATGTTTGGACTCCAAAAACCTTAAATAAGCAACAAAAAGAATTTTTCGAAATGATGCAGGATGATGAACATTTCGTGCCAAAACCTGAAAGTTCTGATAAATCATTTTTTGAAAAAGTAAAAGATATGTTTTCATAATAAAACTTAAATTATGGACTCCATTTTTTGCTTACTAAAAAGTATAAGTAGCATTAATTCCGAATTTATTTCGGGATTTTTTTACTAAAAAAAAGGAAGAAAATTCACAGATTTACTTCAAATAAAGAAAAAAAAACTATATTTGAATATCACTAATTTTTTTTAGTGATAATTTTTCTTTTTCATAGCAATTTTTTTCCCATCCTTAATTTTATTGAGGGTGGGTTTTGTTTTTTTAGGGAAACTCAATTATAGGAAGTCCGCAGGAAGCACCTAAAATTGCAAGTTGAACTAATCCCGAATTTATTTCGAGATCTCCTTATTTATTTAAATTTCCTGAGCATTCTAATCATAATTATTACTTAAAGCATTAAGTTTCTAGCATAAACATTTAATATATTTACGTTTTACTTTACAATTGAAAAATAACATGAATAACTTACTTGAAGTGAATAATGTTTCCAAATATTTTGGAGATTTTAAAGCTTTAAATGATGTGTCTATTTCCATACCAAAGGGAAGTATTTTCGGGTTACTAGGGCCAAATGGCGCTGGAAAAACAACACTAATACGCATTGTTAATCAAATAACAATGCCTGATTCTGGTTCGGTTATATTAGACGGAGAACCACTTAGTCAAAAACATATCAAGGATATTGGATACTTGCCAGAAGAACGTGGT
>NZ_JBATHX010000238.1:0-4866 GCF_049667265.1 Algibacter sp.
GGTTTATTAGATGCTAGTGAAATACACTATAAAGAAACTGGAAAATCATTATTCAGTTCTCATATGATTGATCTTTCTGAAGAACCAATTGAAGAAAATATTGAAATTTGTAAAACCTATTTAAAAAGAATGTCTAAAATGGGCATGACTTTAGAAATTGAACTAGGAATTACAGGTGGTGAAGAAGATGGTGTAGATAACAGCGATGTAGATGATTCTAAACTATACACACAACCAGAAGAAGTAGCTTATGCTTACGAAGAATTAAGTAAAGTAAGTCCTCAATTTACAATTGCAGCAGCATTTGGTAATGTACACGGGGTTTACAAACCAGGAAACGTAAAATTAACGCCAAAAATCTTAAAAAATTCTCAAGAGCATATTTCGAAAAAATATGGTGTTGAGCATAATCACATTGATTTTGTATTCCATGGTGGATCTGGTTCTACAGTAGAAGAAATTCGTGAGGGAATTAGCTATGGTGTGATTAAAATGAATATTGATACAGACTTACAATATGCTTTCATGGAAGGTATTCGTAATTACATGGGCGATAAATCAGAATATTTAAAAGCACAAATAGGAAATCCTGATGGTGATGATTCTCCAAACAAAAAATATTACGATCCAAGAGTTTGGTTACGTGAAGGAGAAAAAACATTTGTAGCTCGCTTAAAAAAGGCGTTTGAGGACTTAAATAATGTAAATACCCTATAATTTTTGGGCGCCTGCCGGCAGGCAGGCCTAACGCAAACAAAATAAAAAATCCTGTTTTTTTAACCCACTTATTGAGTTAAAAAACAGGATTTTAATTTTTACTATATTTATAGGTTCAAGATTGAAGTCACAAATTTTGAGTTTGAATAATAAAAACAGTAATTTTGTATACTTTGCAAATGCAAAAAAATAACTAACCAAAAGTCATGATTTTAAGATTATTTTTTAATTCTTAAAATCATAAAAACTAAAAAAAATAAATCAATATATGTCTTGGTTTAAAAGAAAAACAAAAGGAATCACAACAACTACCGAAGAGAAAAAAGACACACCAAAAGGTTTGTGGTACAAATCTCCAACAGGTAAAATTGTAGATACAGAAGAGTTAGAACAAAATTTTTATGTCAGTCCAGAAGATGGCTACCATGTAAGGATTGGTAGTAGAGAATATTTCCAAATACTGTTTGACGACAATAAATTTAAGGAGTTAGATGCTAATTTGGAATCTAAAGACCCGCTTAAGTTTGTGGACACAAAAAAATATCCAGATCGATTAAAATCGGCTCAAAAGAAAACAAATTTAAAAGACGCTGTACGTTGTGCCGTTGGAAAATCAAAAGGAAAAGACCTTGTCGTTGCCTGTATGGATTTTGCTTTTATTGGAGGCTCAATGGGTAGTGTTGTAGGCGAAAAAATTGCAAGAGCTGCTGATTATGCATTAAAAAACAAATTACCATTAATGGTTATCTCAAAATCTGGAGGAGCTAGAATGATGGAAGCTGCATTATCGTTAATGCAATTGGCTAAAACATCAGTAAAATTAGCACAATTATCAGATGCTGGTTTACCATATATTTCACTATGTACTGACCCAACAACTGGAGGAACCACGGCATCGTTTGCTATGTTAGGCGATATTAATATTAGTGAACCAGGAGCATTAATTGGTTTTGCAGGTCCTAGAATTGTAAGAGATACAACTGGAAAAGAATTACCTGATGGGTTTCAAACTTCAGAGTTTTTATTAGAACATGGTTTCTTAGATTTTATAACTCTTCGTAAAGATTTAAAGGATAAGGTAAATCAATATTTAGATTTGATATTGAATCAGCCTTTAAGAGCTTAAATCATATAATAAAGAATAAAAAAAACTGGTCTGGATTAAATCCAGACCAGTTTTTTTTATGCACTTTTTAAATATATAGAAAACTCACTTCCCACATCTACTTCACTAGTTACAATCACTTTACCACCTAATGATTCAATGTGATTTCTTGTTAAAAATAATCCAAGTCCAATAGCGTCTTTATTGGAATGAAATGTGTTATAAATTTGAAATAGTTTATCGCCATATTTTTCCATGTCAATACCTAAGCCATTATCGCCAACCTTGAAAATAACATAATCATCTTGTACAGTTGCGGTTAACCTTATTTTTGGCAATCTTTTGTCTGACCGGTACTTTATAGCATTGCTTAAAAAATTTAGAATAATACTATCCAAATAAGCAGGAATAGCTTTTACACACAAATCCTCATCAATATAATTTATAATAGTTGTATTGGTGTTTTTTGCAATTGCGGTAATGTTATAAATTGACTTTTCAACGTAATCGTATAAATTTAAATTCACTATTTGACTCTCATCAACTACCTTAGTTTTGGCTACATCGGTTAAATGGGATACTGTTTCTTCAAGATTTGCAATGGCCTTCTTTAAAAAATCGAAATTCTCATCGTTTTTTAAAGTTGCGTTATCATCTTCTAAAAACTCGGCAATAGATGATAAATTCCCTGAATGCGATCTCAAATTATGAGTCACTATGTTGGCAAATGATGTTAATCGTTCGTTTTGCTCTCTAACCACATTAAGCATCATTTTTAACTTATCTTGATTTCGTTTTCGACCAGTAATATCCGAAAACTGCCAAATCATGTTACTTGGTTCTCCGTTTTTATTCATTATTAATGACACGGAAATTAAAAACCAAATAATAGATCCATCTTTATGAAAATAACGCTGTCTGACACGATAGCCTTCAATTTTGCCTTGCATTAATCTTTCATACTTTCTTTGATGGACGCCTAAATCTTCTCTAAAAACAATGTTCTCAATGTTCATGTTGAATAATTCGTGTCTGGCATATCCAAATAAATTACAAATACTGTCGTTAACTTTTATCCAATCACCGTCTAAAGTTAAAATAACAATACCGTCGTAAGTATTATTGAAAATTTGCTCTAAGAAGTCGTAGGTTTCCGAAGAATTGACTTTGGGGTATAGCTTTTTCATGGCATAAATTATAAGTTGTTAGTTTATAGGGAGTTAAAAAATAACGATAAAAACTGTTTCACTTTTAATTTAAAAAGAAAAGATACAAAATAAATAGCGAAAAAACAAAAAAACACTATATTTGCCGCTCGAAAGAAAGGCTTTCGTGTACATAAAAATCATTTACAATAATATTAGCATGTATTTATCAAAAGAAAAAAAAGCAGATTTATTTGCAAAACACGGAAAAGGTAAAAACGATACTGGATCTGCGGAAGGGCAAATTGCTTTGTTTACACAAAGAATTAATCACTTAACTGAGCACTTAAAAAACAATCGTAAAGATTATAATACTGAGCGTTCGTTAGTAAAATTAGTAGGAAAGCGTCGTGCTTTACTAGATTACTTAACTAAGAAAGATATTTTAAGATATCGTGCTATAGTTAAAGAATTAGGATTAAGAAAATAATCTAAAATAGAAAAACCACGTTTTTTAACGTGGTTTTTTGTTTTTGCGTTAGGGATTGAACGGCATGTTTGAGCTCCCGACCTTAGGAGGAGCGAGTAGTGAAAGCCCGACCCTTTTCGGGAAACGCCCAAATAATATAACTCGAGCGTAGGAGTTTAAACAACGTAATATTATAGAAGAAGCTAATTCCCGAAACGAGTTCGGGACAAAAGGTTTTTCATTGGTCAATCGGTATTTAATACCACACAACAACTACACACAACAACACAACGACCATTGTTTAACATAATTTGAGCATTTATGTGCTTGAATTGCAAGAAAAAATTTATGATTCCAAAAGTTTTTAGAGAGGTTATTGACCTTGGAGACGGTAGAGAAATTTCTATCGAAACCGGAAAATTAGCAAAACAGGCACATGGTTCTGTTGTTGTTCAATCTGGAAAATGTATGTTATTATGTACAGTTGTTTCCAATTACAGACAAAGTCCCGTAGACTTTTTACCGTTAACGGTAGATTACAGAGAAAAATTTGCTGCTGCAGGACGTTACCCTGGTGGTTTCTTTAAAAGAGAAGCTAGACCTAGTGACGGTGAAGTTTTAACGATGCGTTTAGTGGATAGAGTATTACGTCCGTTATTCCCAAAAGATTATCATTCTGAAACCCAGGTGATGATTCAATTAATGTCTCATGATGAGAACGTTATGCCAGATGCTATGGCAGGTTTAGCAGCTTCGGCGGCTATTCAATTATCAGATTTCCCTTTTGAATGCCCTATCTCTGAAGCTAGAGTTGGTCGGATAAACGGTGAATTTATCATCAATCCAACACTTGCACAATTAGAAGAATCCGACATCGATATGATGATTGGTGCTTCTGCCGATTCAGTAATGATGGTTGAAGGAGAAATGGATGAGATTTCTGAAGAAGAAATGGCTGACGCTATTAAGTTTGCACACGAAGCTATTAAGGTACAATGTGCTGCTCAAGTTAGATTAGCTGAGGCTTTTGGAAAGAAAGAAGTTCGTGAGTATGAAGGCGAAAGAGAAGAAGAAGATTTAGCCAAGAAAATTCATGACATGGCTTATGATAAAGTGTATGCTATTGCAAAAGCTGGATCTGCTAAACATGAAAGAAGTGCCGCGTTTGATGCAATAAAAGAAGACATTAAAGCCTCTTTTTCTGAAGAAGAAATGGAAGACTTTGGCGACTTAGTTTCTAAATATTATTACAAAGCTGAAAAAGCTGCTATTAGAGATTTAACTTTAAATGAAGGATTACGTCTAGATGGTCGTAAAACGACTGAGATTAGACCAATTTGGTGTGAAGTAGATTACTTACCATCAACACATGGTTCTTCTATCTTTACTCGTGGAGAAACTCAAGCTTTAGCAACTGTAACTTTAGGAAC
>NZ_JBATHX010000239.1:0-5211 GCF_049667265.1 Algibacter sp.
CTACAGATGCTACGAACGTAACGCTTGGAACACCTACAACGGATGATAACTGTTCAACAACTACAGTAACTAATGATGCGCCTAGATCATTCCCTATTGGAGATACGACAGTAACATGGACGGTAACAGATACTGCTGGTAATACAGCAACCTGTACACAAACGGTAACTGTTGAAGATAATGAGAACCCAACCTTTATAACTTGTGCTGCGGATGTATCTGTAAACGTAGATATCAACTCTTGTGAAACAATAGCTTCTAATGCGACACTTGGAGCACCAACAACAAATGATAACTGTTCTGTAGTAACGGTAACCAATGATGCACCAACGTCTTTCCCAATCGGAGAAACAACAGTGACTTGGACCGTAACAGATGGTTCTGGTAATACAGCGACTTGTACGCAAATAGTAACGGTAACGGATGATATTGATCCTATATTTGTTGAATCACTTCCAACTGATCTAACATTAGAATGTAACGATGTAACTGCCCCAGAAACATTAACGGCAACCGATAATTGTGGATCAGCAGTAGTTACTTTTAGTGAAATAAGAATAGATGGCTCTTGTTCTTCTGATTATATTTTGGAGCGAACTTGGACTGCGACAGATAACAGCGGCCTTACAATTTCATATACTCAAACAATTACAGTTTCTGATACGACTGCACCGGTACTATTAACAAATTTAAATACAGAGTTAACAATAAGTTGTTCAGAAATACCCGAAGTCCCAAATCTAGAGTTTGCTGATAATTGTTCAACTAATGTAAATGTTGAATTTGAAGAAACTAATACTTATGATGAAAAATTATTATCCGATTACGAAATTATAAGAACTTGGACAGTCACTGATGAGTGTAATAATCAAGATATCTTTACACAAGTACTAAATATAAAACTAGATAATGTAGTTAATCAAATAAGTGAAAGAGCATGTGTTGGTGATGGTACAATAAATCTAAACGATTATTTAGCAAACAATAAAACAGCTGGTTCTTCTTGGATTATAATTGAAGGTTCGGCTGAATTAGATGACAATATTCTGGACACTAAAAATCTTGACTTAGGATACTATACATTTAGTTATACAGAGTCTGCTAATGGATGTTTAAATACTACTGAAATAACCATTGAGCTTCATGATGAATGTGTGGTTTATCCTTGTGGAAGGGAAGATGTAGTAATTTCGAAAGTTATTACGCCTAATGGAGACATGCACAATGAATTCTTAACAGTTTCGGGAATTGATGCATGTGGTTTTACAGTTGATCTTAAAATATTTAATCGATGGGGTGCAAAAATTTATGAAAACTCTGATTATAAAAATGATTGGAACGGACAAGTACATTCTTCGTCAGTTGGAAATGCAGATAAAGTTCCTACTGGGACCTATTATTATGTGGTCAGTTTAATGAATAGTGGATTAGAACCTATGGCTAAAGCTTTTTACGTAGGGTCAAACTAAATCTAACAAATTATGAAATTATTAAAATTTAAGATCGTTATTTTTATATTGTTCAATTGTTGGGTTAGTTTGGCACAACAACTACCTCAATTTACACAATATATGTATAACACTATTTCAATCAATCCTGCATATGCTGGTAGTAGAGAAACGTTTAGTGTTGTGGGATTACACAGAAGTCAATGGGTTGGACTTGAAGGCGGACCAACAACACAAACACTTTCAATACATGCTCCTTTGAGAAATGACAGAGTTGGTATTGGGTTATCTTTTATTAACGATCAATTGGGATATGAAAATTTCACATATCTATATGGCGATTTCTCATATACCCTTCCTATTGGAATAAACTCAAGACTTGCTTTTGGAATTAAAGGAGGATTTACACAATACACTTTGGATCAAGAAATATTGAATGATCCTGAAGTAGCAAATGACCCATTTTTCAATGAAGTTTCCAATAGATGGAGTCCAAATATTGGACTAGGTATGTTTTTGCATTCTAATAAATATTATATTGGCCTTTCAGCACCTAGAATTTTAAATACAGATTATAATAACGGTAAACAAGGTGCGGTTGATTATGTTGCTCTAGAACGTGTAAGTTATTATTTAACCGGAGGTTATGTTTTTGATTTAGGAGCAACTGCAAAGTTTAAACCTGCTTTTTTAATAAAAGCAACCAATGGAGCTCCTATTTCTTTTGATGTTACAGCTAATTTTTTATTCAATGAAAAATTCTGGATTGGTGGTTCTTACAGAATTAATGAATCAGCCGCTGCGTTAGGAGCTATTACAGATTTTCAAGTATCAAAACAATTTCGAGTTGGTTACGCCTATGAATATCCAATATCAGAGATAAGAGCTTATACTAGTGGTACTCACGAAGTTCTAATGATTTATGAATTATTTAAAAGCAAACGTATTAAATCACCAAGATACTTTTAAAACAAAATATTATGAAAACGAAATTTTTAATATTAATATTAGTTTTTTGCGCACATTCTCTGTTCGCTCAAAAAAAACTCGCTGATAAGTTTTTTGAGAATTACGGATATATAAAAGCTAGTGAATTATATGAAAGAGCTCTGGAGAATGGTGATAATAGCAAGCATATTTTAACACGTTTAGGAGACTGTTATTATAATAATTCTAATTCGGAAAAAGCTGCTTATTGGTATCAAAAAGCTGTGGACAAATATGACATTGACACAGAACATTTATACAGATTTATTCAATCTTTAAAAAGTATTGGTAATTATACCGAAGCTGATATATGGACGAAAAAATTTATCGAAATTCAAAATAGCGATAGTAGAATTAATGATTATGACTATAACAATTTATTGAAATATGAGGAACTTAACTCTATTGACGAGGCTTTATTAATCAATATAGAAAACTTACCTTTTAATTCTAAATTTTCAGATTTTGGTTCATTTATATACAATGATAAGTTGTTTTTTGCTTCGGCGAGAGGACTTGATGAAACTAAAAAATATGGGTGGAACAAAGAACCCTTTTTAGATTTATTTGAAGTTGCTGTAAAAGAGTTAGGTAATACTTTAGAATTTGATGATATAAGTTTATTAAAAGCCTCAAAAATTAACTCGGATTACCATGAAGCATCAGTAGTAATAACTAACGATGGAAAAACCATGTATTTTACGAGAGACAACGTTACCAGAAAAAACAAATTAGATTTTGATAAAAAAGGAACAACACATCTAAAAATATATAAAGCAACATTTGTTGAAAATAGTTGGGAAAACATTATAGAACTACCTATAAATGATGAAAAATACTCAACTGGTCACCCAGCTTTAAGTCCTGACAATAAAAAACTATTTTTTGTTTCAGATAGAGAAGGCGGATATGGCCAAACAGATATTTATGAAGTTGATATTTTAGAAAACAATAAATTTGGTAAACCTCAAAATTTAGGGTCTAAAATAAACACTGAAGGACGAGAAATGTTTCCTTTTATTAGTAGGGATAGCACGTTTTATTTTTCTTCTGATGGTCGGTTAAATCTTGGTCTATTGGATGTTTTTCAATCTAATATTATTAAAGATAGTATATCACAACCGAAAAACTTAGGAGCTCCCTATAATAGTGGCTATGATGATTTCGCTTTTTTTATTGATTCTTCGAATGATAACAAAAGAAGTTATTTGTCTTCAAACAGACCAGGTGGGAATGGAAATGATGATATTTATACTATTTATTCCAAAGTATGTTCACAAACAATTAAAGGAATCACGAGAGACAAAAAAGACAATGAAATTTTAAGTAACACAAAAGTTAAACTGATTAATGAAACAGGAAAGATAATAGATGAAATTCTGACTACTGAAAATGGAAAATACGAATTTAATGTTAATTGTAATCAAAAATATACTGTTGTTGCAAGCTATATTGCTTATTCAGATGATAAAATCGAGATTTTCACAGACGACGAAAATGCAACTATTACTGAACATGATTTGTTTCTAGAATCTTTAATTAAAGGAAATCAAATAGTAATTAAACCAATATTTTTTGATTACGCAAAATGGAATATTAGAACTGATTCTGGGTTTGAGTTAGAAAATATTGTAGACGTTTTAAGAGTTAATCCAACAATGATTATTAAAATAGAAGCTCATACTGATAGTAGAGGAAGAGATAGATTTAACTTAAAACTATCTGATAAAAGAGCTAAATCTACCAGAGATTATATCTTATCTAGAGGAATTTCTCCTGAGAGAATAGAAAGTGCAATTGGATTCGGGGAAAGTCAACTATTGAATAAATGTTCCAATGGTGTAAAATGTACGCCTGAGGAACATCAATTAAACCGAAGATCGTATTTTTATATTGTAAAAAAATAAAATAAACTATTTATTATAATTAAAAGCAAACTTAAAAGGTTTGCTTTTATTGTTTACAAATACTCAAATTAAATATGGCCTTGTTAATCAAAATCAAAGTAATATTAGTTTTATTTTATGCATGGATAGCTTCTCCCCTGTTTAATCAAAATTTTTTATAATTATTTTATTTTTAAATAGTTATAACCAATTCCCCTTCGTTAAACCAAATAATTTTATCGATTTTTGGCAATTGGCTATCATTTAATCGAATAATTAAGTGAGTTAACACGTTTTTTTGAAAAAAGAATTATTTTTATTGTTTTTTGTACTACCTATCAAGTTTTAACTTGAATAAAATTAAAATTATGACCCCAAATCTAATTTCAAATAAAAATGTGGCATTTTTAAACAATGCCTTCTCTCCTTTTTTTTTCAAAACAGATTTGTTAAATGCTCATAACTAAATAGTTACTGTTGTAACGATTTATGCGTTTTGGTGTCTTAAAATAGATAAAACTGAACCTATTAATATAAAAAATGAAAACAATATTTACGATAATAATAACCTTAATTGTTGCCGGATTTCCTTTAAAAGAAGGATTTTCAGTTAATGACTTACAAAATTGTAGTGCAGAATTAACTGTTGAAAAGAACAGAAGCTATAAATCTGCAACTGAAAATGGCGTTGAATTTAAATTAATGCTCAAAAACACTTCAGGAACTTCTAATTCATTTAGGTTGTCTTCAACAAGCTTACCAACACCCTGTGCAAACAAGTCATATAATACTTTGAATAAATCATCAGTTGAAAATTCTAATATAGATGTTTCATTTAAATTAAGAAGTTCGATAGTTTCATCAAAAGGGTCTTCTGACCAGAATATAAT
>NZ_JBATHX010000240.1:0-6617 GCF_049667265.1 Algibacter sp.
AATATTATTTATTATCCAAGACGTAAAAATGAATTGACTTTTAAAGGCGATTTTTGGGTTGCAGATACCACCTATGCGATTAAAGAAATTAATCTTCAAGCTTCAAAAAGTGCTAATATAAACTGGATAAAAGAAATTTATATTGAGCAGGAATTTGAAGTGTTGAGTGATTCCCTTTTCTTGGTAACAAGAGATTATATGTTATCAGATTTTGCAATAAATAAAAAAGAACAATCTCGTGGTGTTTACGGTAAGCGAACCACTTTATACAATAATTATAAGTTTGATATTGAAAAGGATAAAAAATTCTATGAAGCTGAAGTTTATAATTATGATAAAGATGTTTATAATCGAGATGATGCCTTTTGGGGTGAAAATCGTTTGGAAGCATTAAATAAAGATGAACAAGGTGTTTATAAAATGTTAGACACTTTAAAAACGGTTAAAAAATTTAAGCGGCTTTATAATTTAGGAAGCATTTTGGCTTCGGGTTATATTGAATTTAACACATTGCCACTAGATTACGGGCCTGTTTTTTCAACTTTCGGATTTAATGAAGTTGAAGGTTTACGCCTGCGCACTGGAGGAAGAACCTATTTTGGTCCCAACGATTTATGGCGATTGGAAGGTTTTTTAGCTTATGGTTTTAAAGACGATAAATTTAAATTTGGAGTGTCTGGAAAATGGTTGATTGATAAGAAAAATCGACTAATTATTTCTGGAGGAAACCGACGCGATGTTGAGCAAACTGGAGCTAGTTTAACAACAAGTACCGATGTTTTGGGCAGAAGTTTAGCCTCCTCTTCAGTTGTAGGAACAAGTACTAACGATAAGCTAACCAATATTAATTTAACTAGTTTAGCAATTGAGGCAGAACCTTGGAGGAACCTTATTTTTAGGTTAGGTGGAAATTACCGAACATTAGAATCGGCATCGCCAACCTTTAGTTTAGATTATAACACCCCAACAGGCATTGAATCTGAAATTAAACAATTTGAAACAAACTTATCAGTATCCTATTTTCCTGGTAGAAAAATGACAGGGTTTGGTGTAGAGCGTAGAATAGCCAATGATTATTATTCGCGATTTTTTGCCCAAGTAACCCGCGGTGATAAAAGTATTTTAAATAGCGATTTTGATTACACAAAAGTGCAGTTTTCTTTTACTCAGCCATGGCAAATGGGTGGTTTTGGAAGGTTGAACACGACTGTTGAAGCTGGGAAAACATTTGGTGAAGTACCCTTAGGATTGCTAAGTGTCATTCCAGGAAACCAATCGTACTTTTCAATTTACAATACCTTTTCACAACTTGACTTTTACGAGTTTGTTTCAGATACCTATGCGTCATTTCAGTTTGAACATAATTTTAACGGACGCCTATTTTCAAGAATTCCGTTTTTACGAAAATTAAATCTTAGAGAAATCGTAAATGTTCGAGGTGTTATTGGAAGTATTTCAGACGAGAATATAGCCTTAAGTAATGTGCCAAGTAATCCAAATAATCTTGAATTGGTGGCACCTTCAAATGAGCCTTACTATGAATACAGTTTAGGTATTGGTAATATTTTTAAAGTGTTCAGAATAGACTTTAATTTTAGAGGAAATTATAAAGATAAGGTGCTATATCCTGATGCTAGAAAGTTTGGTGTAACGGGTAGTTTTGGGTTTTATTTTTAGGAAGAATTTGTATGACAAAGTACTTTTCCGAGCAACGTTTTTACTTTGTTAATAATTTCATTCGGTAGGCAACCATATTTTCAATCAACGCTTTCGGTAGTGGCTTATTCAAAGGAAACTGAACAGATCCTTTTCCCTTTTTAAAGTCGATTAACTCAGAATCAAACTTCTCTATGGTTGTTGGATGCGGATAAAAACCAACGTGTGTTTTATAACCTGCAATCATAATTTGTTGTTCTCTTTTTCCACCTTCAATTAATGCATAAGCAGGAATATTGTAATTTAACAATTCGGTTGCATTAGGCGCAATGTTTAGAATGCATTGTTTTAATTCTTGCAATGCTTTTTTGGTCTTTTCAGGTTGCGCTTCAAAGTAATCTTGAACCGTTTTAAATGGAACAGTTTTGCTCATTTTCAGCTATTCTTTTTTAAGTTTAAATAATATGCTTTGGTTACTTTGTCAAATTTTTCAATAGCATAACGAAGCGTTATACGTGGCATTTTCGCAGCATATTTGTTAAGAAAATTTTTTAGTTTGTCTTCGTTTTTCTTTCCAGCTTCCCTAATCCAACTACCAACTGCTTTTTGCACATATTCGTCTTCATCATTAACAAGAATTTCGGCTATTTTAAAGGTGTCTTCAATATCATTTTTTCTAATGAAATAATACGTGCTAACAATTGCTGTTCTTCGTTCCATAGGATTGGCAGATGTTGCTAAATCGTATAATGGTTTTCTGTTTTTGTCAAATAAATAGCCACCAACAACATATGGAGCTGCTCTATCAACCATTCCCCAATTATCAATCCATTTATGGTTATCAATGTAAGCGTTGTATATTTCTAGTTTTTCTTTTTCTGAAGTTTTTCTATTTCGTGCTTTCCAGTCTAATATAGATATGGCACCAAGTCGATAATCACTTTTTTTATTTTGCAATAATTTTATAACTTCTGGTACTGGAATATCCTGAAACACTTTAGCTAGAGCGAATAGTTCTCTTTTTGGAATAGCTCCTGAATAATCTAGGCTTACTATTTTTAAAGATTCAATAAAATCATTACCAGTCATTTTAGTTGCTTTTATAAATCAGGGTTTTTTGCGACCTACAAACGAATTTTCTCCATTTAAAAAACCAATCGCTTTTTTTATATTTCTGTCGATGCTTTCTTCTGATTTTAGGTAAGAAATATATTTAATAATTTCTTTTTGCTTTGAAGCTGAAAGTTGGTCAAATACTTTTTTTGCTTTTTGGTTTTCTTTTAATGCTTTTAATAGCTTTGGGTTAAGAACTGTTTTTCGTTCTGCGAAATCATATTTAATTGTGACTTCAATGGTTTCACCAATACGATTTGGTGAATTTGGCAGCATTTTCATATTAATATATAATCGCCAATCGCCTTTATACCTTACTAATGTTTGAATATATTTTTCTCCGTTAATTGTACCACAAATCGGAATGTGACCTTTATCTTTTTTTGCATCAAAAAATAGTTGTTCAAGTATGTCTTTTGGAACAAAAACAAAAGGGTTGATACCTAAAATCTCTAATGTTGCTTTGAATTTTTTCAATATTAACTCAATTTATAAATATACTCTTCAATTTCTGCTTGTCGTGCATTTGCAAATCCCTTGTCTTTTCCAATACGTACAAAACCACATTTTTCTAAAACTTTTTGAGAACCAAAATTGTCAAATGCAACGCGTCCAAAAATTGGTCTGTTAGTTTCAATAGTAAGAAATATTTTTAGTGCTTTTGTAGCAACACCTTGTCCCCAAAATTTTTTGTCTATCCAATACGTAATTTCTGTGTCACCTTCCATAATAAACTTTGCTATACTTCCCACAATACTATTATTAATGGTAATTGTTTGATTATTTACTGTTGGGTCGCTCAACAACTTTGTGTATTTATTTATATAGGCTGTTTTATCATTCGAGTCTTTTGACATAAAAGCAGCTAAATAACTTGCTTCTTTGTCCAATTTAATTTGAAACAAAGTGTCTAGGTCTGAAATTTCAGTTGGTCTAAGTGTTATCTCAAAATTGTTGTCTTTCATTGTTGAACGAAGGGCTTTATTAGTTTTTCATTTGTTTAACTTATTTCGATTCCACATATTGTTTAAAATTCCCAAGAATCGCTTGCCAACCATTTCTTTGTAGCTCATCAGAATTTGTTCCTTCAGCTTCAAAAGTTTCTTTTACAGTAACTTCATTTCCGTTTTGTTCAAAATGAATGTCAACGGTTCTGCCATCTTCGATTTTATAAGTAATCAATTCTTGGTCAATTATTTTGTCATAAGTTCCAGTAAAATCAAATCCTATAGTACCATCTTTGGCTTCCATTCTCCAATTAAATTCGCCATTTGGTTTTAAATTGTTGGTTGCATTAGGACAACACCAATCTTCGGAAGCAAAATTCCATTGGGTAATATGTTCAGGTTTTGTCCAAGACTCCCAAACTTTATCTAAATCTGCTTTTACAGTCGTTTGTACTGTTATTTTGTCTTTGTTTTTTGATTTCATTTTATTATTTCATTGAGTGTATTCCAATCATATTACCTTCAGTATCTGATGCAAGTACCATAAAGCCATAATCGCCAAGCGACATTTTAGGTTTAAATATTTTACCACCTGCTTTTTCTACTCGAGCTTCTTCTATACTGGAATCATCACTTTTAAAATAGACGATGGTACTATTGTTGCCAGCTTTAAATCCATCCATTTTAACTAATGCACCAGATGCACTATTTTGTGATTCCATATCGCTAGGGAAAAATAGCATTTTCATAGAATCGTCTCCTGTATCTGGCATTGGCATTTCGTTTAATTCTAATTTAAAAACGGTTTCGTAGAATTTTCTGGCTCTGTTTAGGTTGTTAACATAAATTTCGAACCAAACTACTGGATTTTCTGTTTTCATTTTTTAAAGTTTTAGTGGTTAATAAATATAAAATTAAAAAATTGAAAATTATTTACGCTTGTCAAAGGACAAGATTTATGTATTCAATGAGATTTTTTTTAATCGACTTAAAGATGTGTCTGTAATTTCTAAATAAAAAGCAATGTGTTTTAAAGGAACTTGTTTGATTATTTGGGTTGCGCCTTTTAACGAGCCTTACTAAGAATACAGTTTAGGTATTGGAAATATTTTTAAAGTTTTCAGAATAGACTTTAATTTTAGAGGAAATTATAAAGACACCGTGTTATATCCTAATGCTAGATAATTTAGTTTTACGGGTAGTTTTGTTTTTTGTTTTTAAACTAGTTTTTCTTATTCTTTAGCTCAGCTTTACGCATAGGCATTACGTCTATGGTTTCAAACAGTTTTTCGCAAGTAAGTAATTCGCTTTGCCTTATTTTAATACCACCATCTAAACCAATTAATATAACTTCAAAAGAGGTGTTTACTGATTTGTATGTTTTATAAAGTTTGGATGAATGCTGCCATTCACCTTCCTTTAATCCTTTAGTATAAATATATTCTTTTATTTGGTAAACAATAAGCTTACGGTCAGTCAGTCCGTTTTCGTGCGTTTGAAATTCTTTTAATTGATTTTGAAAAGTAGTAGTATCTGAATTATCAGTTAAAATTAATAAAATGCGATTTTCCCATTGATGAGAAGCTATGTTTTGAGACATACTTTTGTTGACGTATATCATTGAAATTACAAAAAATAGAATTTTTAAAAACTTCATTTTTTTTGAGTTTTTTGGAGGATCATTTAATGTATAGATAAAGTTCCGTTTCAATAAACTTTATCGATTGACAATCGAAGTTAGCTAATATTTCTGGTAAAGTAATCTCCAAAAACAAAAGACCACCTAATAAAAGTGGTCTTTTCAATATCTACTAATCTTCAAGTTTTACAACCCGAAAGCCTTTTTTACTTTATCAACATAATCTAGTTTTTCCCAAGTAAATAATTCTACATCCATAGTAATGGTTTCTCCCATGGGTTGAGAGAATGTTTTGGTAACAATTTCGTTTTCACGTCCCATGTGTCCGTAAGCCGCCGTTTCGCTATATATTGGTGCACGGAGTTTTAAACGTTCTTCAATGGCAAAAGGGCGCATATCAAAAATTTCAGAAACTTTTTCAGCAATTTCACCATCTGTCATATTAAAAGCGCAAGTACCGTAAGTATCAACAAAAATCCCCATAGGTTCAACTACACCAATAGCGTAACTTACTTGTACTAAAATTTCATCTGCAACACCAGCAGCAACTAAGTTTTTAGCAATATGTCTGGTTGCATAAGCAGCACTTCTATCAACTTTACTTGGGTCTTTTCCAGAAAATGCACCACCACCGTGGGCACCTTTTCCGCCGTAAGTGTCTACAATAATTTTACGTCCTGTTAAACCAGTATCGCCGTGAGGGCCACCAATAACAAACTTTCCTGTTGGATTTATATGGTATTTAATATCGTTATTAAATAATTTCTGAATGGCTTCAGGAAGTTTAGTAATTACTCTTGGTATTAAAATAGCAACAATATCTTTTCTGATTTTTGCTAGCATAATATCGTCTGCTGCAAAATCATCATGTTGTGTTGATACTACAATGGCATCAATACGTTGCGGCACATTATCATCACTATATTCAATAGTTACCTGGCTTTTAGAATCTGGTCTCAAATAAGGAATGTCTTTATTTTCGCGACGCAAATCAGCCAATTCTTTTAAAATTCTATGCGATAAATCTAAAGCTAATGGCATAAAATTTTCAGTTTCGTTGGTAGCGTAACCAAACATCATTCCTTGATCTCCAGCGCCTTGCTGCTCTTTGCTACCTCTGTCTACACCTTGGTTAATGTCTTCGGATTGTTCATGAATAGCTGACAAAACACCACAAGAATTGCCATCAAACATATATTCGCCTTTGGTATATCCAATTTTGTTTATGGTATCTCTAGCTATTTTTTGAACGTCTAAATAGG
>NZ_JBATHX010000241.1:0-4695 GCF_049667265.1 Algibacter sp.
ATTAAGTTAGAAGTTAGAAGTTAGAAGTTAGAAGTTAGAAGTTAGAAGTTAGAAGTTAGAAGTTAGAAGTTAGAAGTTAGAAGTTAGAAAGATTAAAATAAAACTTGTGAAATAAAATGAATATAGCAAAAGTGTTCAAAAAACAAAATAAAAAATCATGACCAGTAAAGTAACACCAAGAGGAGCCTATCCACACACAAAACGTGTTGGCGATTTTATATTTGTATCTGGAACAAGTTCAAGAAGACCGGACAACACCATTGCTGGAGTTGATATTATTGATCAAATGGGCACCAAACATTTAAACATTGAAACCCAAACCCGCGAAGTTTTGAAAAACATTGAAAAGAATTTAGCGAACGAAGGTGCTTCTTTAAAAGATGTTGCGGATGTTACAACGTTTTTAGTAAATATGAATGATTTTGCAGGATATAATAAAGTCTACTCCGAGTTTTTTGATGCAGAAACTGGACCAACAAGAACAACCGTTGCAGTACATCAATTACCGCATCCAGATTTGGTAGTGGAGATTAAGGTTGTCGCTTTTAAAAAATTGTAATTTGAAACTAAAAAACTTCATAAACGGTAAATTCGAAAATCCAATCTCTAATGAATGGATAGATAACTACAATCCATCCAATGGAGAAGTTTATGGACAAATACCAAACTCATCGAAAGCAGATGTTGAAAATGCCTATCAAACTGCAAAATTAGCCTTCCCAAGTTGGTCGCAAACCACTTTTGAAGTACGAAGTAGAATATTAATTAAAATTTCGGAGTTATTAGAAACAAACTTGCAACGCTTTGCCGAAGCTGAAAGCAAGGATAATGGTAAGCCAATAAGTTTAGCAAAAGCCATTGATATACCAAGGGCAGCAAGTAATTTTAGATTCTTTGGAAATGCCATCACACAATTTGCTAGTGAAAGTCATGAAAGTATTGGCCAGAAGGCAATCAATTACACTTTACGACAACCTATTGGTGTTGTAGCTTGTATTTCGCCTTGGAACCTTCCACTCTATTTATTTACTTGGAAAATAGCTCCTGCCATTGCTGCTGGAAATTGCGTCGTAGCAAAACCCAGCGAAATTACACCAATGACCGCTTTTTTATTAGCAGAAATACTAAATGAGGCTGGCCTTCCAAAGGGTGTTTTAAATATTGTTCATGGCCTAGGAACAACTACAGGACAAGCTATAATAGAGCATCCAGAAATAAAAGCTATTTCATTTACTGGTGGCACTTCAACAGGCGAACATATTGCCCGAGTAGCTGCACCTATGTTTAAAAAGTTATCTTTAGAGTTGGGTGGAAAAAATCCAAACATCATTTTTGATGATTGTGATTATGAGGATATGCTAGAAACTACTGTACGTTCTTCATTCACAAATCAAGGGCAGATTTGTTTATGTGGAAGTCGTATTTTTATTGAAGATACTATATATGAAAAATTTAAGGCAGACTTTATTGAAAAAGTGAAGAAACTAAACGTTGGACATCCTTCTGAAAATACTACAAACATTGGAGCTTTAGTTTCAAAATCGCACTTAGAAAAAGTTTTAACTTTTATTGATATCGCTAAAGAAGAAGGTGGAAACATACTTTTCGGCGGCAAAAAAGTTATTGTGAAAGGTTTTGAAAACGGCTATTATTTAGAACCCACAATTATTGAAGTTGAAACTGACAATTGTAAAGTAAATCAAGAAGAAATATTTGGACCAGTAGTCACCATAATGTCTTTTAAAACTGAAGATGAAGTTTTGGAAATGGCTAACAAGGTTAAGTACGGATTGTCTGCCACATTATGGACTAATGATTTAAAACGAACCATGCGATTGAGTAATAAATTACAAGTTGGAATTGTTTGGGTAAATACATGGATGCTTCGTGATTTACGAACTCCTTTTGGTGGTGTAAAAGCATCAGGTGTTGGTCGAGAAGGTGGATTCGAGGCTTTACGTTTTTTTACTGAAGCTAAAAATGTGTGTATTAAATATTAAAAGACCCTCTTAATCTCCCCAAAGAGGAGAAACTAGGCTGGTAATCTTTTAATTATAAAAAAATAAAATAACTTTCATGCTAATATTAAATTTAGCATGACTCATTTAAGAAATAGTTAAACTAACTCTCATTACCCGTTAAGAGTTTCCCGATTAAAATCGGGATTAGGTGGGGCTTGAATATGGATTTAAAACTAAACAACAAAAACGCATTAGTCTGCGGAAGCACACAAGGTATAGGAAAAGCAACCGCTATGGCATTAGCTGCTGAGGGCGTAAACGTTACTCTTGTTGCTAGAAACAGAGAAAAACTAAAAGAAGTTTTAGCAGAATTACCACACCATAGAAACCATAGCTATATAGTAGCTGATTTTTCTAACCCGAGGGAATTGCAAGAGCAAGTTATCAAGTTTATTGAAAAAGAACATGGTTTCCATATTGTAATTAACAATACTGGTGGTCCGAGAAGTGGAAGTCTTTTAACGGCTAGTTTAGAAGCTTTTGAAAATGCTTTTACTATGCATTTAAAATGCAACCATCTTTTGGCTCAAGCTACTATTCCGTTTATGAAAGGAGAAGGTTTTGGAAGGATTATTAATGTTATTTCTACTTCAGTAAAAGAGCCTATCCCTGGATTAGGTGTGAGCAACACAATTAGAGGTGCTGTTGGTAATTGGAGCAAAACACTAGCTACTGAAGTTGCTGAATTTGGAATAACCGTAAACAATGTACTTCCAGGTTTTACAGATACTGAACGCCTAACGGAAATTATTAAAATTAAGGCGAATATTGAAGATCGGTCTATTGAAGACATGGCAGAAATGATGAAAAATTATGCACCTGCCAAACGTTTTGCACAACCCGAAGAAACCGCCAATGTGATTACTTTTTTAGCTAGTGAATGTGCTAGTTATGTTACAGGAATTAATGTTCCTGTAGACGGAGGAAGAACCAAGTCTTTGTAATTATTTAACGAAACAAAAACACTAAACAAATTCTGGTATTTGTATCTTTATAACGAATTTGCGTTAAGGATAGAAGCGGCATCCTTTTTTGTGCAAGATCTTATCTTGATAGAAGACGAAATATTATGTTAGCTTTTACCTTTATGAGTTAATGAACAAGTTTAGTACAAAAAAGACCTGCCGGCAGGCAGGTACAGCAGATAGCCTGACCCTTGTGTTAACGCCCAAAATATTAAATTATGAGTCATTTAACATCACCTATAAATTTTAAAGCTTGGATTGAGGAAAACAGACACTTGTTAAAACCGCCAGTTGGTAATAAAGTGGTTTGGAAGGATGCAGATTTTATTGTGATGGTTGTTGGTGGACCTAACAGTAGAAAAGATTATCATTATAATGAAACGCCGGAATTTTTCTATCAGGTTGAAGGTGATATTGTGCTTAAAATAATTGACAAAGGCACGCCAAAAGATGTACATATAAAAGAGGGTGATATTTATTTATTACCGCCAAAAGTGCCGCATTCTCCACAACGTGGCGCTAATACCGTTGGGTTGGTTATTGAATACAAACGCCCTGAAGGTGTGCGTGATGCTTTACTTTGGTTTTGCGAAAATTGTGTAACCAAACTTTATGAAGAAGACTTTACATTAGATAATATTGAAACGGATATGCCGAAAATATTCGATAAATATTATGGTGACAAAGAAAAACGAAGCTGCCCAAATTGTGGAGAGGTGATGCAACCACCGAAGAAGGTACAAATAGATTAGGATTATTATTCCTGCGAAAGCAGGAATCTCATCTCACAAAACGTAAATTTTAAAAAATAGATTCCTGCCTGAGCCGGAATTACAAAATGGAAAAACGCAAACTTAGAATAAACGGTCATTCGCATTTATTGCCATATCCTGAAGATATTCCTGAATTTATGCAAGAAAAAGGCATTTTTTGGGTGGATAAAGATCGGAAATTCATGCTTCAAAAGGATTGGAAACGCCCCGTAACCGACTCTAGTTTTTTCTTAGATGAAAAACTGGAATGGATGGAACGTAATAAATTGGACCATGCTGTTGTTTTGAATTTATCGCAACTTTATGGTAACGGCTTACGCGTTGAAGAAATGAAAAAGGCCTTGCGTTTTCAAAATGATTTTAATGCTAAAATACAACGCGAAAACCCAAGTAAATTTACTTGTGGTTTTGTGGTACATCCAGCTTTTATAAGAAGTGCTTGTTGGGAAATTGAGCGTTGCGTTGAGCAACACAATATGCAATTGTTATGCTTACCAACCCATTATATGGATACTATTGGTACATGGCGTTGTATTTTTGATGAAGAGAACGAGCCCATATTTGAATTAGCAAATAAGTATAATTTGGCCGTAGAAATTCATCCTTATGATGGTGAGAAATTTATTAAATTAGAAAATACATCGTGGCGTTTTCACTTAATTTGGATGCTAGCACAATGCGGCGATGCCTATCATTTCTTAACATTAAATGGTTACCAAGATAAATTCCCAAATATGCGAACTTGTTTTGCGCACGGTGGGCAATTAGCTCAAATTAATTTAGGTCGACGGATTCAAGGTTTTGATGGTAGACCCGATTTATTTGAAGGCAAGCACCACCCAAGAAAAGCTGTCGGGCATAAAAATATATTCTTTGACACGCTAGTTCACGATACTGGTGGATTAGAGTTATTGATTAGAAATCATGGCTCCAAAC
>NZ_JBATHX010000242.1:0-4076 GCF_049667265.1 Algibacter sp.
CCTCAATCCTTAACGCGGGCTTATTCGCTATTTATTGGGAATTTGGTTAGTTGGATGTGTTTCGGCAATTTTCTTAGCAATAACGTCGCTTAATAGTTTATTTCCGTCACTATTCAAATGGAGGCCATCTGGTTTATAAATAGTTTTGCAAGTTTCAAAATCGGCACAAACCTTCTCAAAATCAACAAAAATAATTTTATCAGTTAAATTTTCCTTTTTTAATACATTGGTTAATGCAATTCTGTACGTTTTAATATTATCAATTTCGCCTTTATTATTTATTTTGGATGATATAATACTTCTATATTTTCTGATAAAACCCATATCGTTTGTGGCTTCAACAATGCCATATTCAGGAAGTTCAACAATAACAGGTTTAATGTTATAGTGGAGTAGAGTTTTAATAATCAATTTTATGTGGTGGGCATAAAATTCCGGCCCAATTTGACCGTGCGTATCATTCACACCAGCAATTACAATACAATAATCCGGACGACTTTTAATAACATGTTTTGAGGAGTATTTATCTGTACTTTCTTTAAACAGGTTTTCATAAATTAATTTACTTCTTGCTGTCGAATTTCCTGAAGATATGATGTTGCATGCCATACTGTTTTTAATAAAGGCATCCCTTAAATTAGAATCCAGAACGCTACCATCCACCCAGCTATCACCAATGATACCAACAGTAAGTGTAGTATTCTTTTCCGCAGAAACTTCATAAAATGGGTATGCTTTTGAGAACGAGAATCTATTAAATAAGTAAAACGAAACTGCCAAAATAAAAACAGTAATAAAAATGAGAACCATAATTTTTATTATTTTCATTATCTAGAGGTTTATTGCTATTCTTTATCAGTTCGTCAACGAATTTAGCTGAATTTTTTATAAAGTCAAAAAAAATAAAAAAAGCAGCAACCTAATTAAAGATTACTGCTTTTATATCGTAAGATTCTTGCCTTCGCAGGAATTTAGTTATTCAACATTACAGGCATAACAAGCATAGTAATATGTTCGCCATCATCCAATCCATCAACTGGAGTTAAAATTCCAGCTCTATTTGGCATGCTCATTTCTAACTGTACATTATCAGCATTTAAATTATTCAGCATTTCAGTTAAAAAACGCGAGTTAAACCCAATTTGCATATCATCACCTTGATAATCACAAGTTAAACGCTCTTCAGCTTTGTTACTGTAATCAATATCTTCAGCAGAAATATTCAATTCAGCTCCAGCAATTTTTAAACGAATTTGGTGCGTTGTTTTGTTTGAGAAAATACTAACACGACGCACAGAATTTAAAAACTGATTTCTATCAATCACTAATTTATTCGGGTTCTCTTTCGGGATTACCGCTTCGTAATTCGGATACTTTCCGTCAATCAAACGACAAATCAATTCAGAATTCTCAAATGTAAATTTTGCGTTACTTTCATTGTATTCAATAGTCACATCATCTTCACTAGCTGCTAAAATGCCTTTCAATAAATTCAAAGGTTTTTTAGGCATTATAAACTCAGCCACCTGATTTGCTTTTACATCTTCACGTGTGTATTTAACCAATTTGTGTGCATCGGTAGCAACAAAAGTTAAACCTTCGGTAGAAAACTGAAAAAACACACCACTCATTACAGGGCGTAAATCATCGTTTCCAGCGGCAAAAATGGTTTTACTAATGGCTGTTGCTAAAACATCACCAGATAAAACGGTTTTACTTGGGTCTTCAAGTGCTACAGCTTTCGGAAATTCATTTCCATCGGCGTAAGCCAAAGCATATTTACCGTGGTTAGAGCTAATTTCAACTGTATTATTGTCTTCAACAACAAACGTTAAAGGCTGCTCCGGGAATGTTTTTAAAGTATCTAATAACAAACGTGCTGGAATAGCCACACTACCTTTACTTTCGCTTTCAACCTCTAAAGTTGAAGCCATGGTAGTTTCTAAATCACTTGCAGAAACAGTAAGTTGGCTTTTGTCTAATTCAAATAAGAAATTATCTAAAATAGGTAAGGTGTTCGAGCTGTTAATTACGCCACCTAAAACCTGTAATTGTTTTAATAAATAGGTACTTGATACTATAAATTTCATCTAAATAACGGAGTTTAGTTTTCCAAATTCACTACTTACAAATATATTCCAAACAGTCCTTATTTGGAAACAAACTTATTAACATTTAAGAAGCGTACCTTTTCTTTCTTAGGTAGTTGAAGATAAAACCAAAAACACCCAGTAAAACTAGTGGAAGTAAGATGTTTACAAGTTGCCACTTGGTTTTCTGGGAAGCTATTTTTTGCTGATTTAGAAATGCTACGGCAATTTTTTTTGATCGAATGTTTATAAGTCCATTATCGTCCAATAAGTAATTAACGGCATTCAGTAAAAATTCTTTGTTGCCATAGGTTTGTCCAGTCCACCGGTCGAAACCTAATTCTAGTGGTTTGTTTTTAGCGAGCTCATTTTTTATAACATCACCGTCGGAGATTATTATCATTTTTGTTGGAATGCTTGTGTTTTTATCTTCTGAAATTTCAAAAGGCTTCACACGATTACTGTAAACCGATTGGAATTCTCCTTCCAATAAAACGGCTAGGGTTTGATTGCCTTTATTGAAACTTTGTGGGTTTTGTTCTTTGGTTACCAGCTCCAAACTTACCTCTCGTGGTGTGCCTTCCAATTTTGTTAATGGTGCAGTTTCAAGAAGAATGGTTTTTTTAAGGGTGTTTTTTAAAGTGTCAATCTGGTTAGCAAAATCAAATTTTACTAAATTCAAATTGTTAACAATTGGGTGATTGCTACTAGAACCTGCCAATGGCGAATACGGCCATTTTAAGTGTTGAAATTGCGACTGGCTACCTTCGCCCATAGCCAAAGTAATAGGAGCGGAGTAAAGGGTGCTTACCATATTTGGATTAATACGAACACCATATTTGAAAAAGAAATCGGTTAAATTCAAATCTCTTGCAACGGCATAATTGGTTCCTGTGGCATTGTATAAACTGTCTTTTTCCATGGCTACAGCATCAATAAGCCAAAGACTTTTTCCACCGTTCATGGTATATTGGTCCAAAACAAATTTTTCTTCTTCGGTAAAAGCTTCTGTTGGTTTTGCCGAAATTATTAAATCGTAATCCTCAATAGCTTTAAGGGTTTTTTGCGGATTTAAAGCAACGCTATCTAAAGTAAAAGGAGCGATGTAATAATACTCGCCCAATTTTTGTATAAAGTTGGCAATGTACCTGTCTTCCAGTTCTTTGTTGCCTTTTAAAATAGCAATTTTACGACGTTTTGGTTTGGTTAATTTACTAAAACCATCAGCAAATGCATATTCTAAATTCTGAACCGAATTATTAACCAATTCCTGTTGAGACACACCAATTTTATTTTTAACCAAAGGAATCAGAACTGTTTGATCATTATAACTTGCCAATGCCCAAGGAAAAATAACGGCTTGTGATGATTTGCCACTTTCTTGAACACTTAATTGCATTGGTGTTAATCCACGTTGTGTGAGTTGTTGAATGTTGCGCTCTCGTGTTGATTCATCCTCTAACGGATTAATGAAGTTGAAAACAATATGGTTGCTTGTAGCAGCAAATTCTTCTAATAATTGTCTGGTTTCGTTTTGAAGTCGTCTAAATTCCGAAGGAAAATCTTCACCTTCTAAAAATACATCAACCACAATTGGCGAGTTTAAATCATTAATAATCTGCTTAGCAGATGCGCTTAAAGTATAGCGTTTATCGGCCGTTAAATCGAATCGTTTATAAACTTTACTGCTAATAAAATTAATAGCAATTAAAGCAATCACGAGTATTAATATGTGTTTTATAGTCTTATTCAAAGGTTTTTTCTAATTGATAAGGTCTTATCGATTCAACCGTATTATTGTTAAATTCAAGCTCTAAACATTCTTGCATATTATTAAATGCTCCGGGTTTAAAACCTAAATTATAATTCCATTTTTCTTCCGAATTAACTTTCAAAGCATCATCCCATCCAAACCACTCAGGTTTTCCTAAAAGTGCCTTAATTTCATTTTTGTTTTGCCCTATAAAAAGGCTATCGGATAATATT
>NZ_JBATHX010000243.1:0-5433 GCF_049667265.1 Algibacter sp.
AATCCTTTCATGTAAAGGAATCCAGCTTTTCTGCGCAAAATGGCATAAGGCCGAGGACTTGGTTTTTCAAAACCAATTAGAAACGATAATTCTTTTATACGATCTTGTTGGCTCAAGGATTTAGAGGTTTGAAGCATTAAAGCATCGAGTTCATTTATCCAATCTGTGAGGTTCTTTCCAAAAGGTTTTTCTAAAAGACTTCTGTCTCTGTGAAATAAGTTCTGGACATTAAAAGTTGCTATTTTCATGATTTCTAAGTTTTTACTTTCGTTTATCGCTTGTGTCTTCATCGAACGCTACGAGGTTGAATAATTCTCGCATTCGACTTCGGACTCTATTGCCATATAAATCTTCCAATTCTCCAGCATTTAGGTTTGTAGTTGCGTGCGTTTTTATGTGATGGTTTATAAAAAGTTCGTGGCGTGAGAGTAAAATTTCGCCCAAGACATTACAATCTTTTCCGTAGTGTCTACCAATAGGTTCCACACCTAAATCATCAAAACAGAAAAACTGTCTGCAACCATAATCTTCAATAGTTTTAAAGCCAATGTGATTAAAGCCAAATACAATGTTTCTAGAAGGAATTAGGATGTACGGTTTTTGTAACGGAACGATATTTTTCATCAATAACATTAAGCTCGTTTTTCCACAACCAACAGGTCCAGAAAGTAAAATACCTTTATCTGGATCTATCTCGTTTTTCTCGCAGTTTTCTTTGTCTTTTATAAAATAATGGCAGAGTTTTAAAATGATTGGATGGTCTTCTTCGAAGATTTTAAAACCGTTACCAAAGAGCATTTTTCCTTTCACATCGAGGTAAATTAAGATTTTTTCAAAATTGTATGTCACTTCTTTGCCATCAAACGTGCCAATGTCATATGTTTTGTGTTCTTCGACTATTTTACAAGGGTTGACCATAATCTTTGTTTTTACTGGTTCTCAGGTTGTCCTTTTTTTGAGGAACTGCATCTGCAGTTTCAAATTCATTGGCTTTAAGCATCCAATTACTTGCAGTAGCATGCCAATCTTCTATTTTTATTTTGCCACCAATTTTCCAACCAATGCCTTGATAGTGGTTGTAGAATTTCTTGGCTTCATTATCAGGCCATTTTTTCTTTTTAAAAAAATCAATGACATCAAATTCATTTTTTGGTAGCTTAGTTTTATTAATGTTTTCTATTTGTTTATTTCTGTTTGTATTATGTATCAATGCTTGTTCAGAGCCTGTTTCGCGCTCATTCAGAGCTTGTTCAGAGCCTGTTTTAAAAATGAACATCCTAACTTTACTCCCTTTGAAAATGTTATATGAAGGTAAATAGCACAGATACTTCCAATCGTTAAGGTTTTTTATGCATTTGTGATAGGTGGCAATTCCGCCAATTTTTGCTATTCCCATAACTTCTTCTCTATTGATATAAAATTCTTCAGGAAATCGATTAATATTCCAAAACTGAAACAAGGACATATACAAACTGATATGGGTTGGATTTAATCGGGAGTCTTTCGAAAATTGCTGAAACACAGCGTTTAAATGTTTTATATAGTTCATATATCTTTAGTCTATTTTATGATGTACTCTGTTATTATCTAGAACCTTTTGTATGTCATCAGAGTCATAAAAAATAATGCCGCCCATTTTAGTGTAGGGCAATGTGCCATTGATTTTAAGATTATGTAATGTACCTGCACTAATTTTAAGATACTCCATAACCTCAGTAGATTTTAGATATTTTTTTAGCCTCCCAGAAGCTTGTTTCATAAGTAGCTTTTTAATATCATCGAGTAACTCAAGTTTGAAATCTCGAAGATCATCTGTTGTTATAATACTTGTTGGCATAATATTCTGTTTAAAGCTTAATTATAATAACCTCTAAAAGGTTTGATATGACTTTCATTTGTCAAATTTGATGAGTTTTAATGACATTTAAGCAGTAGGTAAACCGTAGTCGGGTCAAAATTTAACATTGTTAAGAATGATGTGTTTTAAGGTGTTTTAAGGTGTTTTGGGGTGTTTAGAGTGTAGTGTTTTGTATGTCAGTAGAACAATTCAAAGAAAAATAATGAAAACAGGAGGTAAACCGAGTACGGTGTTTTTTGAAGTATTATTCCTCAGAGTGATTAATGTATTCAAGAAGCCCTTCAGATAGTTCATCTAAAAATTTTGTACGACTGATTTTTCGGGTTTTTATTTCGGCAAAGGTTTTGTAATAGTCGCCAAGTTTGAAATGAAATACGCTTTCTAGGGTAGATGCAATTTCTTTAATATCAGATTTTCCGTTATTAATGACTCTACTATGATATAAAGCATATACCAATTCTGTAAGAGCTGTTTTTGAAGATGTCCATTCTAGTTCTGAAAGATTGTTCAATTCTAACTCATTCTTAAATTTAGATTTTTTAGCATCAAATAATCTGACTTGTAAATAATTGATAAAGCGCTTTGATGCTTTTAATTTTCCCAGGAGTAAATCATATGGTGTGCAGAAGTCTGGGTCTTGAAAATAAAATTTTGAAGATGTTACGGGAAGATTGTCAAAAAAATCTCTTGTGAAGTATTGTTTGTCTAAGTGCGTTTGTTCTGATTCAATGTATTGTACAAAGTCCATGTTGTATAAAAAGAAACGATTTAGTTTTCCTAGTTTCTTTTTAACGTATTTTCTTTGTTGACTGCTATCCACTTTAGGAAATTGAATTTCAAAAGAGCGGATTTCTGAATAATAAATAAGTTGAGTAAATGGTGTTTGCTTTATTGTTTTAAAGAATTCTATTTCTTCTTCAGTAGATTTAAAACCATCGATGATTACTGTTTTTCTGTATGTGCTTAGAAGGTTTCGACACGCAATTATGGATTTGTTTGAACGTTCAATAATTCCATTGGAACTATGTTTTATCTCATCCAAATCGAAAAGAAGATTCTTGTTTTTCTTTTTAAAATCCATTCTTTCATTTTAATAAAGAAATAGTTGTTTCTAAGAAGAATGTAAAATTTAAAAGGATGATATGAAAGAAGTAAATGAGAGAAACTAATAATAATCGATCATATTAATGCTTCTATTAATTTAGATTTTTTAGGGGCTTACTATTTCAATTTAATTCTAAATTGTTTAAAATAATAATAGAATCAAAATTATACCTGTGTAGTTTTTGCGTATATCGAATGTGAATTTTTGTTCACATGTATTTTACTAGTTTATGTCTAACCTTTAAACTTTTTTACAAAGTCCTCTTTGTTAGAAACATTAGACTTTATAAAAATATTAGAAGCATGTTTCCTTACTGTTCCATAGGAAATAAACATATTTTCGGATATTTTTTTATAATTATCTCCTTTGATAATTTGGATGGCAATTTCATTTTCTCTATTTGTGAAACCAAAATCTCTCCCAATATTTCTTTTCAATATGTACGTGTACTTTAAACGGTATAGATAACTATTAATCTCCATTGTGGTAACCAAAAAGAAAGCCATAGTTACTAAAGGCTGAGTTATAGGTTGGAAATCTCCAAAATATGTTAGTAAAGGTAAAAGTATAATTGATAATATAGAAGTTAAACCTAAGTAAGTTTGAATTTTAAAGTAGCGTTGTCTTTTGACTTCTTTTCTTATGGTCATAAAAAAGTATATCAAAAATGTTATGGACATGAATATTGGAAATACCAAAAATAGACTTCTAGAAAAATTAAGTGATTTTGTATAATAATATGGTATAACAAATAAAAACAGAAAGCACAGAGATAGTATTATTGATAGGTTTTTGATTTTGAAAAAAGGATTTGGGGTTATAATATTAAACTCCTTATACAAATACCAAATAAGATATACGCACATAATTATTGAAATACTGTATGTCGCTATGTACTGAAAGAACAAAGGACCAGGTAAAGATGTATTAGGTAATAAGCCATTAAGCATATTATATAATAGAAAAAGAATAGCTAAAATTAAATATCTGTAAGAAGCTTTGATTGTTTTTTGTTTGCTTAATATTATTTTTAAGAGTTGAAGAACAATGATTATACTGATTACAATACATAAAAATAATACTATCCAATGCATTGAAGATGAATAAACGTATTCAGGTGTGAAATGATATTTTTGCTCTTGGGGTAGCATATAAGTATTTGAATAACAAAATATTATATTTAATTTTCATTACTGTTAAAGATACTATATATTAGTGTTATTCAAAAATCAGCTTATAATGTTATCTAAAAAATACAGTTTAGGTTTTTTTCCAACACCACTAGAGCGACTAGAAAATTTATCTAAAAAATATCCGGATTATAATTTATTTATTAAGCGAGATGATAATTCTGGATTAGCATCAGGAGGAAATAAAGTACGGAAGCTACAGTACTTTATTTATGATGCTTTAGAAAAAGGTTGCGACACCATTATTACTGCGGGAGCTCAACAATCTAATCATTGCCGACAAACAGCTGCGGCTTGTGCTAAGTCAGGATTAGAATGTCATTTGTTGTTAGGTGGTAAAGAACCTCAAGATTACAATGGTAATTTGTTGCTTTCACATTTATTAGGAGCAAATATCCATTTTACAAAAAATAATAGGAAAGGAGAAGATATCGAGTCTACCAAAAGAGAGTTAGAAGCGAAAGGGAAGAAAGTTTATGTTGTGCCCTATGGAGGTTCAAATTTATTAGGAGCATCCGGTTTTGTAGATGCTGTAAAAGAGTTAAAGGAGCAATTAAATGAAATGAATTTGGAAATTGATTATATTTTCTTTGCTTCAAGTTCTGGGGGTACGCAAGCTGGTCTTAAGCTAGGAGTTGATTTATTTGGTTTGGATACTAAACTAATGCCAATTAGTATTGATAAAGTAGGATCAGGAGGGAAGTCTTTAGATGAAGTGGTACTTGAACTTTTGTGTGATGGAAAGCAGTCTCTTGGAATTGTAAAGGATTATACTATTGAAGATGCTAAACTAATAAGAGGATATGACAATAGTGGCTATGGTGTAGTAACCAATGATGAACGAAGAGCAATTAGAACTTTAGCAAAAACTGAAGGTATATTGCTTGACCCTGTTTATTCTGGAAGAGCTTTTTACGGCATGTTGGATCATCTTGAAAACAAAAAACTGAGAAACAACTCTAATATTTTATTTTGGCATACAGGAGGATTACCTGCTAACTTTTATTATTCTAAAGAATTACGTTAAAGAATAATAAGTTTTGATATCATTTGTGCTTATTTGATATGAGGACATAAAAAGAGAGCAAATGTTTTAGCTATGTTTTAGCAATAAAAAAAAGCCAAGAATTTTTTTCTTGACTTTCCTTTGTTTATCTTGTAGCGAGAGGGGGGCACGATCCCCCGACCTCCGAGTTATGAATCCGACGCTCTAACCAGCTGAGCTACCTCGCCATAATTTAAGGCTGCAAATATAAAAACATTATTGTTGTAAGCAAACA
>NZ_JBATHX010000244.1:0-4957 GCF_049667265.1 Algibacter sp.
TTTTCAACAGAGTAATATATTTTCAGCTATAGGTGGTTTATATACCGTGTTTGTTAGAGAAAGAAATTGTCTAGATGCAGTTAGCGTGCAACATTTACATTTCTATATCCCTAAATTTTTCACGCCAGATAACGATGGAAAAAATGATACTTTTGATTTAGCTGGGATTGAATTCTATAATTCATCAGAAGTTTCAATTTTTGATCGTTATGGGAAATTGTTGAAATTTACAAGAAACAATGCCTTGTCATGGGATGGTACGTTTAATAATCAAAACTTACCGACAAACGATTATTGGTATGTTATCATTATTGAAGGACAAAAATTCACAGGGCATGTTAGTTTGAAACGTTAATTAGAAATCTCAAATGTGCGTTTTGATTCATTTCCAAACCCATCAAAAAACTCCCAACTTTTATCACTTTCTGGTCGGTTTACTTCTTTTAAACTTTCATATGTCAAATAGATTGAGGCGGCATCAAAAAGTGTATTGTCAGTTGTTTTATTTCCAAAATCAATTCTTTCAGAAGCCAAAAAAGTAGGTTCGCAAAATTCATTTGAAAAATACTGACTAGAATTTTCAGAAAAATGATTTAGTGTTGAAGATAGCGCTGCATAACTTTTACATAAATCCCAAAGATTGCTTTCTGCACCACCTAAAACTAACGATAATCCGTAATGATTGGCGTTGTATTTTAAGTCTTTAAGTTCAAGTTGTTTTAAATAATGGTAAAATCTATCTAAACCAAATTCTTGTAACATTCTAACGGCAGGAACGTTCAAAGACCTTGATAAAGCGCGGCTTGCAGGCACAGCACCATCATAAGTTTTGTTGTAATTTTCAGGATTGTAACTTCCAAATTGGGTGGGCACATCGGCAACAAGCGTGTTGGGAAGTAAATCGCCAGCATCCAACATGGAAGCATATAAAAAAGGTTTTAAAATACTGCCAGTACTTCTGGGTTTATCAATAATATCTACATCTTTTTGATGGGCTTTATCGGTAGGTGTATTGCCAACATAGGCTAAAACCCGTCTTGTTTTTACATCCAAAACCAAAACAGCAGCGTTATGAATTTCATTTTGGCTAAGTTGATTATAATGCGTTTTTACAAGGTAATTTACGCGCTCTTGAAGTTTGGTGTTTACTGTTGTTTGAATGCGTTTGCCATAATATTTTTGAGCTACTTTTTGTAATAAATGAGGTGCCATTTGAGGCAAAGGATAAGGTTTTTGTGGCAAACCTTCAGCAATTGCAAGTTGATAAGTTAGTGAATCAATAATCAAATTGCCTAGTAATTTTTTAAGAAGTCGATTTCGTTTTACAAGTAACCGTTCTTGGTTTTTTCCTGGATAAATTAAACTTGGGGCATTTGGCAAAACCGCTAATGTGACACTTTCTATCCAAGATAAATTGTTAGGATTTCTATTAAAATAGCGCCAAGAAGCCGCATCAAGCCCAACCACATTTCCCCCCGAAAGGGGCATTACTAGAATAAAACGCTAAAATCTCATCTTTTGAACTTCGAATTTCTAAGCCTGTTGCTAGAATAATTTCCTTTACTTTTTCAAAATACGTGCGCTTTTGTCCTTTTCGAGAAAGTCGAATAACTTGTTGTGTTAACGCACTACCACCACGTTTAATGCCTCCAGATTTTAAATTCCCACGTAAGGCTTTAAAAATAGAAATGGGATTAAACCCAGGATGATTATAAAAATATTCATCTTCAAACTGAATAATACAAGTTCTGAATTTTTCTGGAATGGAATCGTTATGCGGAAATCGCCATTGTCCATCTTTTGCTATATGCGCGCCTAATAATTGGTGATTTGAACCTGTAATTACGGTTGCCGTTGGATCCTTAAAGAGTTGTTTTGGTAAGCAAAAAACATAAACAATTAGTAGTATCGCAATAATTGCAGATTTAATTTTATGTTTTTTTATGTAGTTTATAATGATACTCACTAAAAATATATACTCTGAGCGTTAATGTTTAGACTTGTTTTAAGATATTTTTATGAATTAATTTATCCCAGATTAATGATCTTTAATTCGCATATTTTCAATAAATAATAACAATTACGTTAATTTATGCTTGGTTTAGGGTAAAACTAGAATAATTAATTACATAAACTTTTGGTAATATAGCCTTCTGTAAATGTCATAAATAAAATTTATTCTGTACTCACTTATTAAAAATAAATTCTTGCTAGCATCAATTGCTCTTATGTTTACCATAAAAGCTAGTGCGCAATTAGGGTTTTGTGGAGGTAATTCGGGAGATCCAATTTTTACAGAAAATTTTGGTACAGCACCAAGTTCTGCTACACAGCATGTAACATTGCCTGCACCAGGAACTACTAATTACACATTTTTGGGAACTACCGTTTTTGGAGACGGGAAGTACACAGTAACTAATTTGAATTATCAACAATGGAATTGGTTTAATGTAGAAGACCATACCGTTGCTGACGTTAATGGAAGAATGTTAATAGTAAATGCTAGTTTTACTAAAGGGGAGTTTTTTAGGTTGCCTGTTACAGGGCTTTGCGAAAACACCACTTATGAGTTTTCTTCTTGGGTACTCAATCTAACACCGCGAGACGATCTTAATGCTGGTAGCCTACCTAACCCTTGTAATGTTAGATTTGAAATTTGGGATAGCACAGATACAACACTTCTTAAATCTGGAGATACAGGCGATTTTTTTGGAAGCTTGCTTGGCGAAACTGGAGAATGGCTTAATTATGGCCTTGTTTTTCAAACCCAACCAGGACAAACTTCTGTAATTTTAAAAATGGTTAATAATGGTATTGGTGGTTATGGAAATGATTTAGCTATTGACGATATTGTTTTTAAAAGTTGTGGAGATAGTATAGCCGTTTCAGATGGAACAAATAGCAATGTTAGTCTTTGCAGTTCTCTAACACCATATTCAAGCACCTTATCTGCTATTCCAGATAATAGTGTATTTAGTTCGCATTTTTATCAATGGCAGATAAGTACCGATGGATTAATTTGGACTGATTTAGTTGGAGAAACAAATTCAACTATTACTCTTTCTGGTATTACTTTAACCACCTATTACAGAGCAAAGGTCGCAGAATCTGCAACTAATTTAAACAACTCACTTTGTAATACACTATCAGATGTATTTCAAATAGATATTACCCAGGCACCTTCTCAACCTACAATCGAATGTTGGGAAACTGCAACGTTTAATGATACAACATGTAGTTGGACTGTTACTGGCTCGCAACCCGCTCAGCCCACATTAGAATGTTGGGAAACCGTTTCATTTAATAACACAACCTGTTTATGGGAAGTATCAGGAACACAACCTGCACAGCCAACTATAGATTGTTGGGAAACTGCCACGTTTAACAATGCTTCTTGTAGTTGGGATGTTACTGGCACACAACCCGCTCAGCCCACAATAGAATGTTGGGAAACCGTTTTATTTAATAACACAACTTGTTCATGGGATGTAGCAGAAACACAACCTGCACAGCCAACTATAGATTGTTGGGAAACCGCCACGTTTAACAATGCTTCTTGTAGTTGGGATGTTACTGGCACACAACCCGCTCAGCCCACAATAGAATGTTGGGAAACCGTTTTATTTAATAACACAACTTGTTCATGGGAAGTATCAGGAACACAGCCTACTCAGCCTACTATAGATTGTTGGGAGACAGTAATATTTAATAACTCTAGTTGTAGTTGGGATGTTTCTGGCACACAACCGGCTCAACCTTTATTAGAGTGTTGGGAGACTGCAATATTTAATGATACAACATGTGTTTGGGATGTTACTGGAACACAGCCAGGAGCAGAATTTAATGAAGAAATTGTTATCTGTAATGGTGAAACACCATTGTTAGAGGCTAACACCAATATATTAAACCCGGTTTTTCAATGGGAAGGAGGTGAAATATCTCAATCTATTGTAATAAGTGCCCCTGGGGTTTATTCAGTAGATGTATCGAGTTCAACAACTTGCGATTTTGAAACTAGAAACTTTGTGGTTGTTCTAGTTGATAACCCGATTATTGACACTATAATACCCGATGGGAATAATATTATAGTTAACACGTCAAATACTGGAGAATTTGAATATTCGATAGATGGAGTCAATTTTCAATCAAGTAATACATTTATAAATGTTGAAGGAGGTTTGTATACGATTTCGGCGAAGCATGTAAACTGTCCTGACATAGATACAACCCAATACTTACATTTTTTTATTCCTAAGTTTTTTACACCTAATGGGGATACTATAAACGACACTTTTGATTTAAAAGGCATTGAGTTTTACAGTTATTCTCAAGTATCAATCTTCGACAGGTATGGAAAACTTTTAAAAAGTGGCGTAAACACAACGCTACAATGGGATGGAACCTATCACGGGCAACTTTTACCAACCGGCGATTATTGGTATATAATTATTATAGACAACCAAAAATATACCGGTCATTTTACCCTTAAACGATAGTCAAATTACCATTAAATCTATTTATTTAATATACTATTGAATTTTATTTTACTAATATAGCTTTTGCAATGATTTAGTAATTAAATAAAATCAATTGAAAATTAAATTACAGGTACTATTAATATCACTTGTTTTAATCTTTTTGTGCTCATTAAAAGCCACAGCACAATTAGGGTTTTGTTCTGGTAATTCTGGCGACCCTATTTTTACCGAAACTTTTGGTGTGGGAGCAACAATTCCATTGCCAGCAGGAACAACTTCATACTCATACACAACAGGAGCTCCTAACGATGGATTTTACAATGTTTCAAGTAACACCAACTGGTTTGGTTGGCATGATATAGTTGATCATACAACAGGAGATACTAACGGCAGAATGTTAGTGATAAATGCCGATTTCACTTCTGGCGAATTTTACCAAACAGCTGTAAGCGGTCTTTGTGAAAATACCACTTATGAGT
>NZ_JBATHX010000245.1:0-5539 GCF_049667265.1 Algibacter sp.
AGGCCATGTATTGCGTTATGTTGGCGATTTGTCGGGCGATTTATCGCAAGAAAAAGGACGGTTGGAAGTAAAATTAGTATCTATTCCAGAGGATAGCACATTGGGCCATGTAAAAGGAAGTGATGCTATTTTTGAAATATTTACCGAAAGTTACGGTGAACAACCTATAGTAATTCAAGGTGCTGGAGCAGGAGCAGAAGTTACGGCGCGTGGTGTTTTTGGAGATATATTGAGGTTGAGTAAGCATATAAATTAACCAAAATTTTGGTTTAAGAATGGATTTTGGCGGATGGACGCATTAGGGATTGCAGAGGAAATCCCGCAGCCTGACGAAGGAAGTGCGAGGACTTGCAACGGAAAGCCCGACCCGATAGGGGAATGCCAAAATAAAAAAAAATGATTAAAATAAATTAAAGTGAATAAAAAACATTTTGAAACAGAAGCGATAAGAACGCAGAGTGAAACGACGCAGTTTTCAGAACATTCGGTGCCGTTGTATTTAACATCGGGGTTTGTGTTTGATGATGCCGAGGAAATGCGCGCATCGTTTGCGGAAGAAAAGCAACGCGATTTATACAGCCGATATAGCAACCCAAATGTAAACGAGTTTGTAGAAAAGGTGTGTGCGATGGAAGGTGCAGAAAGTGGATTTGCCTTTGCAAGTGGTATGGCTGCTGTGTTTTCGACGTTTGCAACCTTGTTAAATGCCGGCGATCATGTGGTGTCGTGTAGTTCGGTTTTTGGAGCCACGCATGGTTTGTTTACCAAATATTTTCCTAAATGGAATATTGAATGTTCGTATTTTAATATTGATGAAGTTGAGACGATTGAAAGTTTAATTCAGCCAAACACCAAGTTTATTTATGCTGAAACGCCAACAAATCCTGGAGTTGATGTTCTTGATTTAGCGTTTTTAAGCACCATTTGTAAAAAGCATAATTTGTTACTGGTGGTTGATAATTGTTTTGCAACGCCCTATTTACAAAATCCTATAAAATTTGGTGCGGATTTGGTGATTCATTCGGCAACTAAATTAATGGATGGTCAAGGCCGTGTGCTAGGTGGTATTACGGTTGGAAAAAAGGAATTAATTCGTGAAATTTATTTGTTTTCGAGACTTACGGGGCCATCTTTGAGTCCTTTTAATGCTTGGGTTTTATCAAAATCTTTAGAAACTTTGGCCGTAAGGGTTGAAAAACATTGCGAAAATGCTATGAAATTAGCGACATTTTTAGAAGCGCATCCTAAAGTGACTTGGGTAAAATATCCGTTTTTAAAGTCGCACCCAAAATATGACATTGCTAAAAAGCAAATGCGTTTGGGTGGTAATATTGTTGCTTTTGAGGTTGCAGGTGGTTTAGAAGGAGGACGATTGTTTTTTGATAATATAAAAATGTGCTCGCTTTCTGCAAATTTAGGAGACACTAGAACTATTGTAACCCATCCTGCCAGTACGACACACGCTAAGGTTGAGCCAGAAGTTAAAAAAGCAGCAGGGATTACCGATGGAATGGTGCGTATTTCGGTTGGGCTAGAACATGTGGATGATATTATTCAGGATTTGGAGCAGGCTTTGGCTAAATAATTTTAACTAAATTTTTCGGTATCGTTTTTGCAATTAATGTACCTTGAAACTTCTTTATTATAAGTATATTTCAAATAATACTATTGAACGACATGGTGCTAAAATATAATACATAAAATTTATGAAACTATTAAAAATCATTTTTGCGCTTCTAATTTTTACATCAATAATTAGTTGTAGTTCTTCTGATTCAAATGAAGAAGAGAAGGTTGTAGAATTGAGTCTATCTTCAGTTTCTGAATTTTCTGCAAATCAAGAAACAAAATCACTTTCAGTAACGGCTAATTTATATTGGCATACCGAAAATAACAATGATTGGATTACCCTTACACCCAAATTCGGAACCAATAATGGGACTATAAATATTACTGTATCTACTAACCCAACAGAAGCTAAGCGTACTGGAATAATTAGTGTTATAGGTGGAGATGTATCAAGAAATTTAACCATTACTCAAGCTGGAAAGGAACCAGGTACGGGAGGCTTAGATTCCAATAAAGCGCCTTCTGAAAATTTCGATTTATCAACATGGAATTTGAGTATTCCTGTAGACAATGGAAATGGTACAGCAACGACTATTACTGTTAGTCAGATTAATAATAAATATACAAATAGCGCATATTTTTATACTGCTGACGACGGAGGCATGGTTTTTAAATGTCCAATAGCAGGGTTTAAAACTTCCATAAACACAAGTTATACAAGATCGGAATTGCGAGAAATGCTAAGAGGAACAAATACGAGTATAAACACACAAGGTGTTAATAAAAACAATTGGGTTTTTGGTACGGCTCCTGCATCAGATAAAAGTGCAGCCGCAGGTTTTGATGGCGTTATGAATGCAACTGTTGCTGTAAATTATGTAACAACTACAGGTGATAGTGGTCAAATTGGTCGCGTTATTATTGGTCAAATCCATGCAAACGACAACGAGCCTATTCGGATTTATTACAGAAAATTAGTGAATAACGAATTGGGGTCTATTTATTTTGCGCACGAACCTGCAGAGGGTTATGGAAGTGAGCAATGGCACGAAATGATAGGTTCAAGAAGTAATAGTGCTTCCAATCCTTCAGATGGGATTGCGCTTAACGAAAAATTTAGCTATACCATAAAAGTTGTTGGTGATAGTTTAACGGTTACAATTTCTAGAGAAGGAAAAGCTGATGTTATTAAAACTGTAAATATGGCAACAAGTGGCTATAATGTAGGAGGGCAGTATATGTATTTTAAAGCTGGTGTTTATAATCAGAATAATACGGGAAATGCTGATGATTATGTTCAAGCAACATTTTATGCTTTAGAAAAATCGCATACTACAAATTAATATTAGGTTTCTAAAACACTTATATTAGCAAAATGCTATCCAAAAAAACAAAATACGGCCTCAAAGCACTTACTTTTATTGCAAGAAGTAAAAGTGATTTGCCTATTCAAGTGTCTGTAATTGCTAAGAGTGAACAAATTCCACAAAAATTTTTAGAAGGTATTTTGTTAACGCTTCGAAAGTCTGGAGTATTAGGATCAAAAAAAGGAAAACATGGTGGTTACTATCTGAGACATGACCCTTCGGAGGTAAAAATGACAGACGTCATGCGTGTTTTAGAAGGTCCTATTGCCATGATACCATGTGTTAGCCTTAACTACTATGAAAAGTGCGATGACTGTCCTGATGAAAACCTTTGTAGCGTTCATAAACTGATGATTGAAGTGAGAGATAGCACACTTCAAGTTTTCAGAAATACTACTTTGGCCGATTTATCTAAAAGCGGCAAATAAAGATTTCTCAATATAATTCCTGTTTTAAAAGAATTATCTAGGTTTTTCCCTAAAAACATTCCATTATTCTAAAAAGTTATGAAAGTCCTTTTTTGTACGGTAAAAAGTTTTACATTTGTAATCCCTACTAAATCGATAGGATTAATATAAAACGATAACAAATGATTGCACAGATGTTAACAAAAGATAAAGAAAAGGCTACTTACAAGGAAGATAGTACTAATGAAAAACCATTAAGAAGTGTAGTAAAATCACTTAGCTGGAGAACTATAGGAACTTTAGATACTATTTTAATTTCTTGGTTAGTTACAGGGAAGTTAGATTTAGCGTTTTCAATTGGAGGAATCGAGTTAGTTACTAAAATGGTATTATATTTTTTCCACGAGCGTATTTGGAATACAGTTAAATGGGGTAAATAATTAAAGAGATTAACATGTTTACAGAAACTCAAATACAAGAATTAAATAAAAGCTTTGAAAAAGCAACACCTTCAGAAATTATTCAGAAGGCGTTTCAGCTTAATAATAAAGCCGTTGTTACAACTAACTTCAGACCATATGAAGCCGCTATTTTGCATGCAGTCAGTAAAATAGAGGCTACGATACCTGTGGTTTGGTGTGATACAGGTTACAATACACCACAAACCTACAAACACGCAGAACAAGTTATTAAGGATTTAAACTTGAATGTGTCTTTGTATGTACCTAAACAAACATCGGCACACAGAGATGTGGTTATGGGAATTCCTAGTGTTGATGCTCCAGAACATGCTTTGTTTACCGAACAAGTAAAACTAGAGCCTTTTAAAAGAGCTATGGATGAACACAAACCAAATGTGTGGTTTACAAACCTGCGACAAGGGCAAACGGCATTTAGAAACAGCATCGGTATTTTTAGTTTAAGTAAAGATGGGGTTTTAAAGGTGAGTCCATTTTATTTCTGGTCTGATGAAAAATTAGACACGTATTTAGAAGAAAACAACTTACCAAACGAATTTAAATATTTCGACCCAACAAAAGCATTAGAAAATAGAGAGTGTGGATTACACGCTTAAAATATCCTGCGAGGTTTTAAAAACCTTGTAGGTATAATAAAATTAAAAATGAAAAAAGATACATCACATATCAATTCCTTAGAAAACGAAGCCATTTACATTATGAGAGAAGTAGCAGCGCAGTTTGAAAAACCTGTGTTATTATTTTCTGGAGGAAAAGATTCCATCACTTTAGTAAGACTTGCTGTTAAAGCATTTTATCCAGCGAAAATTCCTTTTCCATTAATGCATATTGATACAGGGCATAATTTTCCTGAAACGATTGAATTTAGAGACCGTTTGTGTAAAGAATTAGGTTTAGAATTAATTGTAAGAAACGTGCAAGATTCTATTGATGAAGGAAAAGTGAAAGAGGAATCTGGAAGATACGCAAGTAGAAATATGTTACAAACAACAACACTTTTGGATGCTTTAGAAGAATTTAAGTTTGATGCAGCTATTGGTGGAGCAAGACGTGATGAAGAAAAAGCAAGAGCTAAGGAACGTATTTTTTCTGTTCGTGATGATTTCGGACAATGGGATGAAAAAAATCAACGTCCTGAATTATTTGATATGTTGAATGGTAGTATTAACCACGGACAAAATGTACGTGTATTCCCAATTTCAAACTGGACAGAATTAGATGTTTGGTCTTATATAGAAAAAGAAAATATTGAAATTCCTTCAATTTATTTTGCTCACAAACGTAAAGTCTTTTTAAGAGATGGTATGATTTGGTCTGCTGATGACGATGTTGTTTATAGAGATGATAATGAAGAAGTCATAGAAAAAATGGTGCGTTTTAGAACCGTAGGCGATATGAGTTGTACTGCAGCAGTATATTCAGATGCGGTATCTATCTCCAAAGTTGTAGAAGAAATTAGAGATTCAACAATTTCAGAACGAGGTGCAAGAATTGATGATAAACGTTCTGAAGGAGCTATGGAAAAACGTAAACAACAAGGGTATTTTTAGAATATCATTTTTGTCATTTCCGCGAAAGTGGAAAACTTTAAAAACGAATACAAATTTAGGCTTTAAGCCAACAGCATAAAAAGAATGGAAGTATTAAAAATAGCAACAGCAGGAAGTGTAGATGATGGAAAAAGTACGTTAATAGGACGTATTCTTTACGATACTAA
>NZ_JBATHX010000246.1:0-18551 GCF_049667265.1 Algibacter sp.
TGCTCGCCACGTCGTAAAGGTGCATCATCCATAATATCATCATGCACCAATGAAAAATTATGAAACACCTCAATACTTAATGCAGCATTAAGGGCTTTTTTATAATTTCCATTAAAAATATCGGCTGCCATTAATGTTAATACAGGACGCAAACGTTTTCCTCCTAAACCTAAAATATAACTAATAGGATTATAAAGATTATTAGGTTCCTTATTCAAAGAATAATCTTCTAAATATTGAATAAACACCTTTTGGTAATTTTCTATTGAAAGCATCCAACAAAAATAGAGCATTTAACCATAATTCAAAACTACAAAGTAAAGGTTATGTTAAAAAAACATTAAAACTTTGGAAACTTTTATTGTTTTTAAAGTTTCCATTATTATATTTGCACCCAATTATGAGAGAAAAAATAAAACAAAAGGCAGCAGAAATGTTTTTAACACTTGGTTTTAAAAGTGTTACAATGGACGATATTGCTCAAGAAATGGGTATTTCCAAAAAAACAATTTATGTTCATTTTTCAAATAAAACGAAACTTGTAGAAGCCGTAACATTTGAAGTTTTTGAAAGTATTTGTGAAGGTATTGATGGTATTTGTAATACATCTCCAAATCCTATTCAAGAATTATATGATATTAAATTATTTGTGATGCAATACCTTAAAAATGAAAAAGAATCACCTCAATATCAACTTAAAAAATATTACCCTCAAATTTATCAACGTTTGCATGTAAAACAATTTGAAAAAATGCACGGCTCGGTAAAATTAAGTCTACAAAAAGGCATTGAGTTAAAACTGTTCAGATCAAATATTAACATCGATTTTATTTCTAGGATGTATTTTACAGGTTCAACCAGTATAAAGGATAGCAATTTTTTTCCACCAGAAATTTATGACATGGATTATTTATTGGAAAGTTATTTAGAATACCACTTAAGAGCCATTGTAACTGAAAACGGAATTCAGCTATTAAACAAATTTATAACATCAAATCAATCATAAAATGAAGAACAATCTATTACTATTTTTTAGTTTATTGAGTTCTATTGCCTTGTTTTCACAAGAAAATAATCAAAGTTTTACCTTACAAGAAGCCATAAATTTTGCTTTAGAAAATAATAGAACAGCTAAAAATGCCTTACAAGATATTGAAGCCGCAAAAATGCAAAAATGGGAAACAACTGCAACTGGTTTGCCTCAAATTTCAGCCGAAGTTGGTTATCAAAATTTCTTAAAACAACAAGTGTCGTTAATACCTGCTGAGTTTTTTGGAGGAAATCCTGGTGAATATTCAGAAGTTATTTTTAGTACGAAGCAAAGCGTAACTGCTACAGCAACTTTAAATCAAAAACTTTTTGACGGGTCATACCTTGTTGGTTTACAATCGGCTAAAGTATTTTTAGAAATTTCGAAAAACGCTAAAGAAAAAACCGATTTGGAAGTACGAAAAGCTGTAATTAACGCCTATGGGAATGTTTTACTTGCTGAAGAAAGCACAGCTATTTTAAGTAAAAATGTTGAAACCTTAGAGGCAAACCTTTTTGAAATAAATAAAATTTACGAAAATGGTTTAGAGGAAGAAGAGAGTGTTGAGCAACTTAAAATAACACTATCAGGCGTAAAAAGTAATCTTAAAAATGTAATTAGGTTGAAAAATTTAGCGTATCAAATGCTAAATATCACCCTTGGATTAGATATAAATAATTCAACTGTTTTAGTGGATACCTTATTGGTTTTAACAAGCCAAAATATGGATCTGGGTTTACTTGAAACTAATGCTGATGTTGAAAACACTATTGATTTTAAAATTGCTAAAAACGATAAAACGTCTAAAGAATTACTTTTAAAGCTTGAAAAAAGCAAAGCATTACCAACTTTAAATACATTTATAAATGGTGGCTATTCTGGTTTTGGGGATGATTTTAATTTCGCAAATAAAGACCAACAATGGTTTGGTTCCTCTTTGTTAGGAGTTAATTTAAACATTCCTATTTTTAGTTCACTTGGTAGAAGTGCAGCAACACAACGTGCCAGAATTAATTTAGAAAAGGCAAAGCATGACTTAATTGAAACCGAGCAAAAAATACAACTACAAATTGCATCTGCTAAAAGCGATTACCAATTTGCCATAGAGGATTACACAAATAAAAAGGAAAACCTAAACCTTGCAGAACGTATTGAAGTTAAGAATCAAACAAAGTTTTTTGAAGGTATTGCCTCAAGTTTCGATTTAAGACAAGCACAAACTCAATTATATTCAGCACAACAAGAATTTTTGCAAGCCATGCTTGATGTTATTAATAAAAAAGCTGAATTAGAAACCGTATTAAATGCAATCAACAACTAATCACCAACCAAAAAACACTAAAAGATGAAACATATATTATCAATCATAGCAATAACATTTCTTTTAACTTCCTGTGGTGAAGAAAAAAAGAATTCGGTTGAAAAAGTCCTAGAGGGCAACAACCTAGAAACTATTAGAACAAAAAGAGCTGAACTTGTAGGGCAACAGGAAGCGCTAAACGCTAAAATTAAATTGCTTGATGAACGCATTACTGATTTAGATACCACAAAACATATCCCATTAATAACAACTTTTACTGCAAAACAAGAAGTTTTTAATCATATGCTGGAATTACAAGGCAATGTAACTACCAAAAAGTTAATTGTAATTACTCCAGAGTATAATGGAATTTTAATTAACATTTATGTGAAGGAAGGTCAAAAAGTATCAAAAGGTCAAATACTTGCAAAAATTGACGACGGTGGTTTAGGCCAACAATTATCGCAATTACAAATACAAGCAGATTTAGCTAAAACAACTTTCGATCGTCAAAGCCGACTTTGGGAACAAAAAATTGGTAGTGAAATCCAGTATTTACAGGCCAAATCGTCCTATGAAGGTCAAACACAAGCTGTAAATCAATTAAAACAACAATTGGCAAAAACAACTGTTAGAGCACCATTTTCAGGAACCATTGATGATATCATTACAGAGCAAGGAAGTGTAGTTGGTGCAGGACAAACACCATTAATTCGTATTGTAAATTTAGACAATATGTATATTGAAACGGAAGTTCCTGAGCGTTACGTTTCAAATGTAGTTGCTGGTAAAAATGTACAAGTAGAATTTTCAGTTCTTGGAAAAACTATTGATACTAAAGTGCGTCAAGCAAGCGATTTTATTAATCCTGCAAACAGAACCTTTAAAGTAGAAATAGACATTCCGAATAAAGAAAAAACAATTAAACCAAATCTTACTGCAAAACTTAAAATTAATGATTACACAAACGAAAATGCACTACTAATTCCACAAAGTATCATTTCTGAAAATGCCGATGGAGAGCAATATGTTTATGTAGTAAATAACAAAAACAAAAATGAAGAAGGTGTTGCTAAAAGAATAATCATTAAAACAGGAAAAACTCAAGGTGATGTTATTGAAGTGCTTGAAGGTGTTGAAAATGGTGCTGAAATTATTAACGAAGGCGCAAGGAGTGTTAAAGACGGCCAAACGGTGAAAGTATTAACCTATGAAACTGAAAACAATGGCTAAAAATAAAAAACAAATTGATAAAGAGTTTGGATTATCATCGTGGGCTATTAACAATAAAACCACCATGTATGTGCTTATTTTAGTGATTTTCTATTTAGGTCTATCCGCTTTTTTTAGCATGCCTAGAGAAAACTTTCCTGAAGTTAACGAAACCAAAATATACATCAGTACGGTTTACCCAGGAAATACCGCTGAAGATATTGAAAAACTGATTTCAGATCCTATTGAAGACAAGCTGAAATCAATAAGTAATATGGTTGATATTACCTCAACATCGCAAGAAGATTATTCGATGGTAATTGTTGAGTTTGATGAAAATATTACTGTTGACCGCGCTTTACAAAAAGTAAAAGATGAAATTGATAGTGAAACATCTGGTGAAGACTGGCCAACATTTAATAGTGCAAAAGTAGAGCCAAATGTATTTGAGCTAAGTTTATCGGAAGAAATGCCTATTCTAAATATTAATATTTCTGGTGATTATCCAATTGAAAAATTAAAGGAATATGGAGAATATCTTCAAGATAAAATTGAAAACCTAACTGAAATTAAAAAAGCAGACATACGTGGTGCTCAAGAAAAAGAAGTTGAAGTTGCTGTAGATATCTATAAAATGATGGCTTCAGAAGTTACTTTTAATGATATTATTGGGGCTATTAATAATGGAAACATGACCATGTCTGCAGGGAATTTAATTGCAAGCGGACAACGTCGTACCATTAGAATTCTTGGTGAAATTGAAAAGCCTTCTGATTTAGAAAATTTCGTTGTGAAATCTGAAAATGGCGAGGCTATTTATTTAAAAGATGTGGCAACAGTTGCTTTTAAAGAAGAAGACAAAACCACGTTTGCGAGAGAATATGGCGATCCTGTAGTTATGCTCGATGTAAAAAAACGCGTTGGGAAAAACATGGTTGATGCTGTTGATCAGATTAAAGTAATCGTTCAAGATGCCAAGGATGATTATTTTCCACAAGATTTAAAAGTAACTATAGCTAACGATCAATCATCAGTAACCATTGGGCAAGTGGATGATTTGGTTAACAATATTATTTTTGGAGTGATACTGGTTGTAACGGTATTAATGTTCTTTTTAGGTTTCAAAAATGCCATATTTGTTGGTTTTGCTATACCCATGTCCATGTTCATGTCGCTTATGATTTTAGAACTTTTAGGGCATAGTTTAAATACCATGGTGCTTTTCGGACTTATTATGGGATTAGGAATGTTGGTAGATAATGGCATCGTGGTTGTCGAGAACGTGTACCGACTTATGGATGAAGAAGGCATGAGTAGAATTGATGCTGCTAAAAAGGGTATTAGTGAAATTGCCTTCCCAATTATTATATCAACCGCTACAACAGTTGCAGCGTTTATTCCATTAGGTTTATGGCCAGGGATTATGGGCGAATTCATGATGATTTTACCCATAACACTCTCCGTCGTTTTAGGATCTTCTCTGTTCGTTGCCATCTTTTTTAACTCGGTTTTAGTATCTCAATTTATGAATATTGAAGATGAAGACATGCCTTTAAATAAGATTATTAGAACAACCAGTATCATGGCAATTTTAGGGTTCATAGTTTATTTCGTGGCAGGCGAATATAAAGCACTAGGAACTTTAATGGTTTTTACTGCCATCATGCTTTGGGTGTATCGATTATTTTTAAGAAAATGGGCAAACAGTTTCCAAAAAAACACCTTGGTAAAACTTGAAAATTTATATGAAAGCCAATTACGTAAATCCCTTTCAGGAAAAAGACCATACTTGATATCTATTGGTACTTTTGTATTACTTATTCTAGCTTTTGTTGCGTTTGGTGCTTCTTTAGCAACCCAGCGTACAAAGGTTGAATTTTTTCCAGATAACAAACCAAATCAGATTATAGTTTATATAGAATACCCACAAGGAACTGCCATTAATAAAACCAATGCTATTACCAATGAAATTGAAAAAAGGGTTTATAAAGTTCTTGATGACAGTCAATATAAAAATGATGACTATAACTTTTTGGTAGAAAGTGCCGTTTCTCAAGTTGGAGAAGGTGCTGGAAACCCGCAAACCGATATGGGTTCTGCTGCAGAAATGCCCCATAAAGCAAAAATTACCGCGTCTATGCGAGAGTATAAATACAGGCAAGGTGAAGATAGTGAGTTACTTCGTCAAAAAGTACAAAAAGCTTTAGTTGGTATTTATCCTGGTGTACTTATTTCCGTTGAAAAAAATGCTGATGGTCCACCTGCAGGAGCACCTATTAATATTGAAATTGAAGGTGATGATTATAATGAGTTGATAAATGTTGCCGAAAGCATGCGTGAATTTATTAACGATAAAAACATTCCAGGAATTGATGAACTTAAAATAGACGTTAATAAAGATAAACCTACAATGCGCGTTATTGTTGATAGAAAAAAAGCTGGAGAACTAGGCGTTAGTGCTGCACAAGTTGGACAACAATTACGTAATTCTATTTTTGGAGCAAAAGCAGGTGTTTATAAAGAAGGAGGCGATGATTTTGATATTTATGTTCGCTTTAATGAAGAGAACAGATATAACACGAGTGCTTTGTTCAATCAAAATATAACGTTTAGAGATAATATGGGAAATCTTAAAGATATTCCTTTATCGACACTTATAAAGTATGAAAACAACTCAGGATTTAGTGCTATTAAACACAAAAGCACAAAACGAGTTGTAACAGTTTATTCTGCCTTAGCACCTGGTTATACGGATGCTGGAGCCATTGTAAACCAAGTTCAAAACGAAATGAAAAGTTTCGAAGGTTTGCCAGAAAATATTAAAATAGATTATACTGGACAAATTGAAGAACAAAACAAACAAATGGCTTTTTTAATGGGCGCATTTTTTACAGGTTTAATGTTAATTTTCTTCATTTTGATTTTTCAGTTTAACTCAATTTCCAAACCAACAATTATTATGATGGCCATTTTCTTGAGCTTCATAGGCGTTTTTGGCGGTCTTGTTATATCAGGAAGTGCTTTCGTTATTATGATGACCATGGTTGGTATTATTTCATTGGCAGGAATTGTTGTAAATAATGGTGTTGTATTATTAGATTATGCACAACTATTGGTAGATAGAAAAAAGAATGAATTGGACATTGATATGGATGATTATCTAGAAGTTGACGACTTATTCGAAAGTATAGTAAAAGCTGGTAAAGCACGTTTGCGTCCTGTATTACTAACGGCAATCACCACTATTTTAGGTTTAATTCCTTTAGCAATTGGATTAAATATTAACTTCTTTACACTATTTAAGGATTTTAATCCTAACATTTATATGGGAGGAGACAATGTAGTTTTCTGGGGTCCATTAGCGTGGACAGTTATTTATGGGTTGTTAATAGCTACATTCCTAACGTTAATATTTGTGCCTGTTATGTATTTCATAACAATGAAATTAAAAATGTGGTTACGTAGAAAAACAACATCGGTAAATACCGGTTTAGAAAATGAACCAAAGGTTATTTAGGACGAGACAATAATTATTAAAAAAAGCCTCAACAAATGTTGAGGCTTTTTGATTATAAAAACTAATATAACTTAATATTATTGATTTTCATTAGCTGGAACTGGCACAGCATCAGGTACAGAATCTCCTGCTCTATCATTCGGCAATTCACTAATTCTGTCAAATCTTCTCATGTCAATCCATCTATGACCTTCACCAAATAAAGAATACCTTCTTTGAAAAAGAATTTCATCTTCTAAGGCAGCAGGCGTTTGAAGTCCTAAATACGGACCAACACCAGCAGCGTTTCTTATTACATCAATAGCCATTACCGCATCAGCTGGGCTAGTTACCATATTTGCTTCAGCATATAAAAGAATTAACTCTTCATTTCTAATCATAGGGACATCATCTACGTTCGATTGGTAAATCCAAACATCATGAGTACCAACTAAACCAGAGGCTTCTCTTGGGCCATCTCTCATAACTACTTTATCAACACGACTATCCATTGCTAAAGCATCATCAGTAAAACTTGAATGCGCAACTCTAACATTAGCCTCTTGATTTAAAGTAATAAAAAGTGGATTAGCTTGGTCTGCTCCAGATAAAGAATAAGTATGGTAAACGCCTGTATTTAAATCTCCAGCCATATCCATAAAAGAATCACCTAATAGCGTAAGCACATTTGCATAATTTCCTCTATAGGCTTCAACTCTTGCATTTAAAGCTTTATTGAATTCTAAAAACCCAGCAGGCGTATTAAAGCCATCATATCCAGATGATAAATTAAATGGTAATGCAGAACCTCCAGAAGCTAAATTTCCTGCTGCTGTTGTCAACAAGCTATTTATTTCTGTTAAGGCCTCAGCATAGGTAACAAATGCCCCTAAATTATCTGGATCTGAAACGTCTATTCTAATACCATTGGTATACTGATTATTTGCGACAGACAGTAATTCATGAGCCTTTAAAGTATTTAATACACCACTAATTGATGCAATTTCTTGAGCAGAAAAATCAGAAGTCGTATTTTCTAATCCTGCTAAAGCCAAATTAATGTCTTTTATGGCACCGTATCTTGAAGCCCAAGGTGTTGTTGTATAAAACGTATTATTATCTAAATTACCTGTTACTACATCCCCTTCAAAACGTGGGTCTGAACTTGTAAAGTAATAGTATTCTCTTCCAAAAATACTTTGTACATCTATTTGAGTATTTAGTCTCAATCTCATATCAGATAATACACCAGAAACTGCCTGCGGCAATTCTCCTCTAGATAAATCATCAGAAATTGATGTTGTACTAGCTCCGTTTAAACTTTCACCACCCTCTAGAGTGCATGACGTAAAGGTCATAACCCCAATGGCAAAAATTAATGTAAATAATTTTATTTTTATTTTCATTTTTCTAATTTTTTTAGTTTTTAAAATTGTGCTGATAAATGGAACATGTATCGTTTAGAAGATGGGAAAGGTGTTACCTCAACTCCTGTTGATAAGCCATTACCTCCAAAGTTGGATACTTCAGGATCATAACTATTATAGTCAAAAATGTTAATTAGGTTGTTACCAGATAATCCAATTTTTACATTAGATACAACACCGCTAAACCATTTTTCTAAGCTTCCGGAAGGTATTGAATAATACAGCCCTATTTCTCTTAGCCTTAAATATGAAGCGTCTTCAACAAAAGGTGAAGCATTCCCTGCAAAAAGACCATTATTAATCCTATAATCTCCATTTCTAATTAAACCATCAGGATCGACATTAAAATCATCAAAATCTGCACTTGTTCCTCCAAAATCAGAAAGTAATTTTGTTAAGTTGATGTTGTCTCCACCTTTTTTCCAATGCCATAAAAAAGATAAGGTAAAATCTTTATACGCTAAATTATTAGTGAATGACATTTGAAAATCTGGCTCTGCATCACCTAATACAGTTACAGGAGTTCCAGGACCTGTGGTACCAACAATTTGGGTTACACTTTTTCCTTCTTCAATTTGAAACTGACCTAAACTATTACCAAATCCGCCAAGATTAAATGTTGGTACATTTAGTTTAGTCATTTCAGATGTATTTTTATACCAGGTTACTCCAGAATTCCAAGTAAAATCGTTAGAATCAAAAGCGTTTACATTAATACCAATTTCAACACCTCTATTTTCAAGGGTACCAGCATTAGCCCACTCAGTTCCAAAACCTGTTGATGGTTCTATATTAGCATTTAATAATAAATTTTCAACTTGTTTTTTATAGTAAGTAAATTCTAAAGAAATTTTATCATTTAAGAAACCTGCATCAAAACCAAACTCCAACTCACTTTGTCTTTCTGGACTAAGTGCGGCATTACCTCGAATAGTAGGCACAACAATACCAACATTACCATCAATTGCTGTACTACCGTAAATAGTAAATAAAGATCCGAAGGCAGCAAACGTACCAGCTTCTCCATATGCTATTCTTGGTTTAAGTCTATTAATAGCATCGTTATCTCCCCAAAAACCAAAATTATGTAAGTTAGCTGCTAAAGACGCTTTTGGATAATAGAATAATTCATTATTATCTCCATTGTTAGTCGATTTATCGCCTCTTATCCCTAAAGTAGCAATTAACTTATCCTGATAGTTAACAGATTCTTGAACGAAAAAACCAAAATCTTCTTGCTCTAACCGAAACTGACTTACAGTTTGGTTTGCAGATTGATCCACATTGGTTTCAGATGCAATTAAATCTGATGATATAACTCGTACTACATTTTGTGAAAACTGCTCGTTTGTAACACCAGCTTGAGTTGTAAAATTAATATCGCTATCCGTTGTATAGTTGTGTACCAAGAAGGCTGAGTAATTCGCGTTAGTATTAGTGGTACTAGAAATAGCTGAAACACCATTTAAACCGCCATCAACTGCCATAAATTGCAATTCTTTTGGAAAGATTACAGTTGATGAAAGTGTATAATGGTCAGAACCTGCTTTAGCAACAAATTGCAAATCAGATTTATCACCTCTATATAAGTTAATATCCAAAGACCCACCAGTAATAAACCTTTTAGTAGTTTCATTATTAGTCATTAAATCTCTAGTTTGTAATGGATTTGAAGAGTTGTTTGGATGATCTGGATAATTACCATTTGCATCAGGCAACAAGAAATCCCACGGACGAGTAGATGTTAATGCTACACCAATTGTTGTTCCTGTATTATCATTATTAAAGAACCCTCTATCTGCAGAGGAATTAATATAATTACTAACCATAGATAGTTTAATATTATCAGAAAACTTATGATCTACATTTAATCTGAACGATGTTTTATCATAACCAGTGCGATTCACAATACCGTCTTCTTGATTTCTAGTAATACCTCCGTAAAATGTAGTTTTATCTGAACCTCCAGACATACTAACATTTGTATTAGTTATAAACCCTTTTTCGCCAAAAATTTCTTTTTCGTAATCTCTTAAGGTTCCTGCATTTTCAGCAGCAGTATAAAGTGCACCTTCACCAAATTCGCTTTCTGCTAATGCAGCAGTCCATTTTCTTTGACCTTGTAAATTAATTACTTCATTAAAACCTACTGATTGAGAAAAGTTTACATTGGTTTTTCCAGCTTTTCCTTTTTTAGTAGTTATAATTATAACACCAGCAGCTCCACGTGAACCATATATTGCTGAAGCCGAAGCCCCTTTTAAAATCTCAATATTAGCAATATCATCAGGGTTTATATCTGCAATTCTATTTGTAGCATTATCTTGAGAAGAAGAACTTCCTCCACTTGAAGCTCCAGAAACGGCATTTAAACCACCCGAGGCAATACTACTATTATCAATATAAACACCATCAATAATATATAAAGGTTGGGAATTACCATTGATAGAAGTAACACCTCTTAATTTAACAGACAATCCTCCACCTGGAGATCCGGAGTTAGATGTTACTAGAGCTCCTGTAAACTTACCGGCCAATGCGCCATCTAAAGTTTGAGGAGGCGTAACACCAGCTAAATCTTCAGCTGAGATGGACGCAACAGAGTTTGCTGCATTTGTTCTTTTAATATTAGACGCTAAACCTGAGATAACAATCTCATCCAACGCAGTTGCAGATTCTTGTAAGGTCACATTAACGGCACCTGCCGAATTCACTTTTTTCTCAAGGGTTTCAAATCCCAATGATGAAAACACTAATGTGACAGGAAAACTGTCTACATTTATACTAAAATTCCCGTCAAAATCTGCATTTGTTCCGGTTTTAGTTCCTTTAACAATAACATTCGTACCTCCTAAAGGTAAGTTGTTTACTCCATCTGTAACTGTTCCAGTAATGGTTCCTTGTGAAAAGGATATTACAGGAAAAAGAAACAGAATAAGCAAGTACATTTTCAAATGTAATACTTTAATCATAATGTTTATTTTTTGAAGTTAGTTCGCTAAATATCGATAAAAATTATCAAATCACCATATTTTTAGTCTTAAAATTTCATTATTCTCACCAGTACAAGGGGTTTATTTACATATTTACAATTAAACAATTCAATGTAAATACTAAAAAAAAAGGTCCGTTAGTAAATTACCACGGACCTTTTAAAATGTTTTTTATTTATTACTTAAGTTTAAAACTAACTCTAGCAAAAAGGAAACGACCTCCTATACCAAATTGTTGAGAACGTCTCGACCAATCAAAACGTCCGCCACTTCTATTAGCTTCAATAGCTCTGTCTGGATAAACATCTAATAAGTTATTTGCTCCTATTGTTAAGGTTAAGCTTTCAGATGCTTGATAACCAAAAGTTAAATCTGTTACTAATTTTGAACCAAAAACTTGCTGATTTGCTACACTTGTAGTTGCTTCAGATACTTCACCAAACCAAACATTTCTTAGAAACACATTCCAATCACCTGATGTTAAGCTATTCGATAAATTCATTTTTGTACGAGGTACTGCTTCTTCAAGGTAAATTCTACTATCTTCTGGAAAATAGGTTCCTACTAAACCTGCATCTTCTAAAACTTTAGATGCTTTTATGTCTCCTACTTTTTTTGTTTTAGATAAAGTTGCAGAAAACGTATTTTTTAATTTTGCTTTATTTGCTACAACAAGATCCCATGTAACTACGGCATCAATACCTTTTGACTCCGTATCGATCGCATTTGCAAAAAATGACGCTGCAGAGGCATTAGCTTGCGATAATAAATTATCTAATTCTGTGCCTGTTCCTGGACCTGCGAACTGGCCAGTATAAACCACTCTATCATCAATACCCACAAAATACCCATCTACTGTTAAAGTTACATTTGCATCAGGCATTTTAGCTGTAAAGCCTAAGCTAATACTTCTAGAAGTCTCTTCTTTTAATTCGGGAATTCCTAAAAGTTTTGCTGCACGACTATCATTTGAAAACGTTCCAACATCAACAGGGATACCATCTTGAAATATAGTAGATGTTGAATTAAAATTTAATTGATGTAATGATGGTGCTCTAAATCCTGTATTTAAAGCTGCTCTTATATTTACGTTTTCGCTAGCTTTTATACGTGTTGCTAATTTAAAATTGATGGTCGATCCAAAATCTGAATAGTTTTCAAAACGAGTAGCAAAACTTGCTAAAAAGGTTTCTGAAAAATCTGCTTCTAAATCAAAATACCCAGCAATACTACTTCTGTCTCTTGATAATTCATTAGCTGGACTAAACCCTGGAAATACTTGTGAACCACCCGGTCTTCCGGCGTCAAAGAAATCTACCGATGGACTTTGTGTAGGCAATGTAATAAGTTCACCTGCTTGCGTATATTGCCCATAAGAAGCTTCTTCACCGGCAACAATTTCATAATTTTCCAAACGGTATTCTGCACCAAATGCTACGTTAAATCCATTTAAAATATCATCATAAAACTGATTAAGATCTAAATTAACCGTGTTCTGTGCAAAATTAAATCCACCTGCATCAAAAGTTGTAGGAGATGCGTTCTGACGTGATGCGTTAAACGTATTACCAATAGTATATAAGAAAGCATTTTTTCCAAAAGTATTACTTAAATCTACGTTCCATCCATTTACTTTACCTTTTATACCAACAGCAAAAGATTTATCAGTAATTGTTGAATTAATTTCTGGTAAAAAACCATTAATATAAGCTGGTGTATAGGTTCTACTTTGGTTTGGTAATCTATAAAACCCTGCAGAATTTCCTTTTCTAGAACTCATTCCAGCAAAAGAGTATAACTCTGTTCCTTCTTCATCTAAAGGAATAGCCATGTTAGCAAAAAAGCGTCCTCCACGAACTTCAGATTGACCAACACGCATATTAAAATCGCTTCTGGTTAAACCTCTTGCAGCTAATTCTGCTGTTGTATTATCGGCGCTCAAAATACCTTGTAACTCAGCTTTTGTTGCTGTTGGGCTTAAACCAAGACCTGCTTGATTTCCATATAAAATAACATCATCAACATCATCATCTAACAAACTTGCTAAACTATAACCATCATTATCTGCAAATCGTTCTACGGTATTGTAAAGATTAAAAACATCACCTTCCCACTCTTTCATTCTACTGTAATGCTCTCTAAAATCAAAATCTCCTGTGAAATTAATATATCCACCTTTCTCACCTAAAGACAATCCGTAATTTGCACTAATATTTATAGTTTCACCATCAACACCTCCGGTTTGGTCATTGGCGTTTTTGGCAAAATTAGCACCTGTAGTCATATTTAAAGTCAACTCGTTAACTTTATCATTTAATACAATATTAATAACCCCAGCAATAGCATCCGATCCATATTGTGCAGCTGCACCATCACGTAAAACTTCTAATCGTTTAATCGCTCCAGATGGAATAGCATTTAAATCTGTTCCTACACTACCTCTACCAAATGTTCCGTTTACATTAACTAATGACGAGTTATGACGTCTTTTTCCGTTAATTAATACCAATACTTGATCTGGCCCTAAACCGCGTAAGGAAGCAGGATCAATATGATCCGTTCCATCCGAAATAGTTTGTGTGTTTGATGTAAATGAAGGCGCAACAAAATTTAAAATTTGATTTAAATTAACTTGAGGACCAGCAGTTGCCAGTTCGGCAATATCAATAATATCAACTGGTACTGGGGAATCTACAACAGTTCTACTTGGATTTCTAGATCCAATAAGCACAACTTGATCTAATGCAACACCAGATTGAAGACTTACATTCATCGTACTTCCAGAAACTATTTTTTCTTGAGTATCATAGCCAACATAAGAAAAGATTAAGACATCTCCTGTATTAGCATTAAGCGAATAATTTCCGTCAAAATCTGACGTCGTTCCTGTAGTGGTTCCTTTAACAATTACTGATACACCTGGTAATGGCCCAGTTTCATCGGTAATAGTACCTGTAACTTCTTGTCCTAATAATGTTCCTGATATTCCAATAAAAAATAGAAACATTAATTGATTTACATGTAAAAATTTTATCATAATATTAATTGTTTTGGATTAATTAATGCTAATATATGCATATTACACTCTAAATTAATTGCTTTTTTAATAAAATATTATGATAATAAATACTATTTTAATAAAAATTAAATGAATAAATTGAAATATTATTATGGTTTTATTCCCTTATGTGCTAATTCATCAAATTGAAGTCGTAAGTTAAATAATCCAACTTCAATACCAGGTTATACCCTTTGTCACTAAAAAAACAACTATAAAAATTCATACTCTAACGTATTTCACTAAATTTGCACATCAAAATTTTACTATGTACAGAAGTCATAATTGTGGCGAATTAACCGCTGCAAATATTAATACCGAAGTTACCCTTTCAGGTTGGGTACAAAAATCTAGAGATAAAGGGTTTATTGTTTGGGTAGATTTACGCGATCGCTATGGAATTACACAATTAGTGTTTGATGAAGAACGTACCTCTAAAGAATTAATTGAACAAGCTCAAAATTTAGGTCGTGAGTTTGTAATTCAAGTAAAAGGTAAGGTTATAGAACGTGCTTCAAAAAATCCAAATATCCCGACTGGCGACATAGAAATTTTAGTTTCAGAATTAACTATTTTAAATAAAGCTATTTTACCTCCATTCACTATTGAAGACAAAACCGATGGCGGTGAAGATTTAAGAATGAAATATCGCTATTTAGATATTCGTCGTAATCCAGTAAAAAACAGCTTGATATTTAGACATAAAGTAACCCAAGAAGTTAGAAACTATCTGTCAAATGAAGGTTTTATAGAAGTTGAAACGCCCTATTTAATAAAATCTACCCCTGAAGGTGCTCGCGATTTTGTTGTGCCATCAAGAATGAATGCAGGGCAGTTTTACGCACTTCCACAATCGCCACAAACCTTCAAGCAATTGCTTATGGTAGGCGGTATGGATAAGTATTTCCAGATTGTAAAATGTTTTAGAGACGAAGATTTACGTGCCGATAGACAACCTGAATTCACACAAATAGATTGTGAAATGGCATTTATTGAGCAAGAAGATATATTAAATGCTTTTGAAGGTTTAACACGTCATTTACTAAAAGAAGTTAATGGTGTTGAAGTTGAAAAATTCCCAAGAATATTATATGACGACGCCATGCGTTTGTATGGAAATGATAAACCAGACATTCGTTTCGGAATGCAATTTGGCGAGTTAAACGAAGTCACGCAACATAAAGATTTTGGCGTTTTTAATAATGCCGAATTGGTAGTTGGAATTGCCGTTCCAGGAGGAAATAATTACACTCGTAAAGAGATAGACCAATTAATTGATTGGATAAAACGCCCGCAAATTGGTGCTTTAGGCATGGTGTATTCACGTTGTAATGACGATGGATCTTTTAAATCATCGGTTGACAAATTTTACGATCAAGACGATTTAGCAAAATGGGCAGAAGTTACTGGAGCAAAACCAGGCGATTTAGTTTGTGTGCTTTCTGGCGATAAAAATAAAGTACGCGCACAATTAAGCGCCTTACGCATGGAATTAGCAACACGTTTAGGACTAAGAAACCCTAAAGAATTTGCACCACTATGGGTTATGGATTTTCCATTATTGGAATGGGATGAAGACACAAAACGTTATCACGCCATGCATCATCCATTTACATCACCAAAACCAGGACAATTAGAATTATTAAAAACAGATCCGGGAGCTGTAAAAGCCAATGCTTATGATTTGGTGTTGAATGGAAATGAAATTGGCGGTGGTTCCATTCGTATTCACGATAAAGAAACCCAAGCCTTAATGTTTGATTATTTAGGCTTTACACCCGAAGAAGCTAAAGCACAATTTGGCTTTTTAATGGATGCTTTTCAATATGGTGCCCCACCACACGGCGGTTTAGCTTTTGGATTGGACAGACTGGTTGCCATTTTAGGTGGACAAGAAACCATACGAGATTTTATTGCATTCCCAAAAAACAATGCTGGACGAGATGTGATGATTGATGCACCTGCTCCTATTGATGACAAACAATTAACAGAATTAAGTTTAAAACTTAATTTAAAATCATAAAATTTAAATCCCGCCAAGGCGGGATTTTTTAGTAATTTTATAGCATGCCAACTACCACTAAAAGCCTATTACGTAAATTTCTAATCTGGAAATATAAACATATTTCAGAGCGTCAATTTATTTACATGCTGAGTATTCTTGTTGGTTTTTTAGCAGGTTTGGGTACAGTTACACTTAAAAACTTAACGCACTATATCCGATTACTTTTTGAATTAGATTTTTTCAACAATTATCAAAACTCGCTGTACTTCATTTTTCCAATGATAGGTTTGTTTTTGGTGTATGTCATCAAACAAACATGGCTAAAAAAGCATATAGGGCATGGTATTTCATCAACCTTGTATGCCATATCAAAACTTAATGGTATCATTCCTCGTTACAATATTTATGCATCACTAATAACAGCACCATTGACTGCAGGTTTTGGTGGATCGGTTGGACTTCAAGGACCTGCCGTAAGTGTTGGTGCCGCATTAGGCTCAAATGCTGCGCAGTTATTTCATATGAACACCAAAACGCGGATGCTTTTAATAGGTTGTGCAGCAGCAGGCGCTATGGCATCTATGTTTAAAGCGCCCATTGCAGCTATTATTTTTGCTATTGAAATTTTTAGTCTCGATATTGCCTTTGCATCGCTAGTTCCACTTTTATTAGCGTCCGTTTCAGCGGTAGTAACCTCTTACCTGTTTTTAGGGACCGATGTGTTACTGCGTTTTCAATTAACCGATAAATTTGTAGTCCACGATATTCCATTCTATATCCTTTTAGCCATTGTTACTGGGCTCGCATCGGTATACTTTTCAAAAGTCTTTTTTGGCATTACCAATTTTTTTAAACAATTTGAAAGCAGAGCACTACGGCTTCTAATTGGCGGTTTAGCTATTGGTACTATGCTCTATTTTATTCCGCCACTTTATGGTGAGGGTTATGGTATTATGAACAACCTTTTAAAAGGCGATCATCTCGCAGCTATTGGCACCACACCTTTCGATTTAGATTTATCCAACATCTGGATTGTTATTGGGCTTTTATTAGGTATCGGAATATTTAAAGCCATTGCAATGACCACTACTTTTGGCGCAGGTGGTGTTGGTGGTGTATTTATTCCAACCTTAGTAATGGGAAATGTTTTAGGAAATGCATTCGCAAAAATTATTAATAATATTGGTTTAGACTTTCACGTTTCAGAATCAAATTTCACTTTAATTGGTATGACGGGTTTAATGGCAGGTGTTTTACACGCACCACTTACAGCCATTTTCCTAATCGCAGAAATAACTGGTGGCTACGAGCTTTTTGTGCCATTAATGATAGTTTCTGCCATTTCTTTTGCCATTACTAAATATTATGTTTCGCATTCTATTTATACTTTAAAACTGGCTGAACGCGGTGAACTTATGACGCACGATAAAGACAATAATGTGCTCATGGTTTTAGATATCGATAAAGTTATAGAAACCAATTTCATTATTCTAAAACCCGAAATGAAATTGGGCGATATCCTAAAAAATGCCGTTGCGAAATCCTCTCGAAACCACTTCCCTGTTGTAAATGATAATCACGAGTTTTTAGGCGTTATCAGACTTGATGATATTAGACACATGATGTTTGATTCCGATTTGTATGATAAAGTAAATGCTGGTAGCATCATGCATGCCGATGCAGGAATTATTGATTATGATGTGGATTCCATGCAAATCATTATGGATAAATTTAAAACTAGTGGCGCGTGGAATTTACCTGTTATTAAAGAGGGTAAATATTATGGATATATTTCAAAATCCAAATTATTAACGGCGTACAGGCGGCAATTAATTAAGTTCACCAAGTAAATGAAATATCTTATTTTAATATTAACTATTGTAGCCTTTACAAGTATAATTTTAGGGTTTACCTTAAGCGTCGCCTATTCAGAAAAGCTTATTGGTTTCGGTGTTGTGGTTCTATTTTTAGTAGTATTTCCGTTGTTTTCATACCACCGATGGAAGGATAAAGATCCTAAAGACTACATG
>NZ_JBATHX010000247.1:0-2746 GCF_049667265.1 Algibacter sp.
GCTTCGATTTGCTTTCTAATAATGGGCGTTCAAACTTGTTGTAAATTCTATAAATAAGTGTGTCTTCAACTGGTTTTTCATGGTTATCTTCTTCTCCTTTTTTATCTTTTTCTCTTAAGAAAATATAGCCTAAATATGGCGTTATTGTTAAGGCAACAAATAGAGATAATATCATCGCTATTGATGCTCCAATTGGCATTGGTGCCATATATGGACCCATTAATCCAGATACAAAAGCCATTGGTAAAACAGAAGCTATTACAGTAAATGTGGCTAAAATGGTTGGGTTTCCAACTTCGTTAATCGCATATAATGCGGCTTGTTTAAACGGCAAGCGTTTCATTTTAAAATGCCTGTGCATATTTTCGGCAATAATAATGGAGTCATCAACCACAATACCTGTTACAAATACCAAAGCAAATAATGTAATTCGGTTCAGGGTGTAATCCATCATGTAGTAACTCAACAACGTTAAAGCAAACGTAATTGGAACCGATAAAAACACCACCAATCCGCCTCGCCAACCCATTGCTAACATTACAACGATAGTTACAGCAAAGATAGACCCTATAAGGTGCCATAATAATTCAGATACTTTATGAGAAGCCGTCTCACCATAATTTCTAGTTACTTCAACATGTACATCATCAGGAATTAAAGTAGTACGTAAATGATCTACTTTATCGATAATAATTTCAGCAAGTTTCATGGCATCAGCACCTTTTCGTTTTGCAACCGATATAGTTACAGCAGGATATTCCGATTTGTATTCAGTAGATTTTTCACCACCTTTTCCAAAACCTAAACTCACATAATTTTGTGGCACTTCAGGGCCATCAATAATTTTAGCAACTTGCTTTAAATATATAGGTTGGTTTTGTTGTACACCAACTACTAAGTTTTCAACATCGGTAACCGATTCTAAAAACTTTCCAGTATTTACAAGGAATTCGGTATCATTTTTATCAAAACTTCCAGCGCTCATTTGAGAGTTATTCGCTTTAATCATTTCTGAAACTGATAAGAAATCCAATCCGCTCGAAGCCAATTTGTCTTTATCTAATACCACACGTAATTGACGGTTTCTACCTCCAATTTTATGCGTAATGGCCACATCATTCACCTTTTTAATTTCAGACTCTAATTCTTGAGCCATTTGGCTTATTTGGTAATCGTCGTAATTCTCGCTCCACAACGTTAAACCTAACATAGGCACATCATCAATAGCACGTGTTTTTATCAAGGGTTGGGTTACACCTTGAGGCATTTCATCCATGTGCTTATTAATTTCATTATATAATTTCACTAGCGAGCGCTCAATATCTTCACCTACATAAAACTGTACGATCACCATACCTTGCTCCTTCATCGACGTAGAATACACGTATTCTACACCTTTAATATTTGAAATTAATTGTTCTAATGGCTTTATAACTCGCGATTCCACTTCCGTAGGACTAGCACCAGGATATCCAACAAAAATATCTGCAATAGGCACATCAATTTGTGGCTCTTCCTCACGCGGAATTAAAAACGAACTATACACACCAACCACCATAAACACAATCATTAACAAGACTGTTAACTTCGATTGCATAAAGATTTTGGCAATTTTTCCTGCGATACCTTCTTTCATAATTAGTATTTTTTTTCATTCCCACGAAGGTGGAAATATTTATTTTTTGGGCGTTTTAACAGGCTATCCGTTACAATCTTTTTTTGCCATATATGGCAGCAAAAAAGGATTTCCATTTCTACCTGCCTGCCGGCAGGCAGGTCCTTAACGCGGCTTTTTAGTTATTGAATTGAAATTTTTGCTCCATTATAAAGTTTGCCTTCAGTTGAAACAATGTATGCTTCATCTGCATTCAAACCAGATAATACTTCTACTTGATCGCCAAAAGTTCTTCCCAAACGTAACCAACGCAACATAGCTGTGTTACTTTGACTTACCGTATAAACACCTGATAATTGGCCATTAGTTACAATAGCTTCATTTGGAATTAAAACCATAGCTGATTTTGCTTTACGTTCAATAGGAAATTGAACGGTTGTAAACATACCAGACAAAATGGTAGCCTCTGTTTTATCTAAATCTACTTTTACTAAATATTGTCCGCCTGTATTTTTAGCAGAAGTACTCACTTCAGTTACTTTTCCTTTTATGGTTTGGTTTATTGATTTTACCAACACATCTACAGTATTTCCTTTTTTAATTTCAGAAATTTCAGATTCTGGTACCATGGCCATAACTTCAAAACTACCTGGTGTTTCTATACTAATTAAAGGCATTCCCGGATTTGCCATATTTCCTGCTTCAACATTCTTGCTAGTAATTGTTCCGTTAAAAGGAGCAGTAATATTACTGTAAGTAAATTGTGCGTTAATTTCGTTTTTCATTTGATTAGCCGATTCTAAACGTGCTTTTGCCATTTCAAAATTAGCAGTCATATCATCCATTTCTTTTTGAGATGCACTATTATTAGCAAACAAGTTTTTATAACGATTGTAATCTTTTTGAGCATTAGTAAATGCTGCATTCGCTTCTGTAATGCCTGCATTTACTTGCGCTTTTTTAGCTTGTAAATCGGCATTATTTATAGAAATTAATAATTGACCCTTTCGAACTTTATCGCCAACATTAACGTGAACTTTGTTAACATAACCCATCATTCGGGTGCTTAAATCTGCACTATTTGTAGCCTGTATTTTTCCGCTTACATTTAAAAACGGACTGTTGCCATTG
>NZ_JBATHX010000248.1:0-11703 GCF_049667265.1 Algibacter sp.
GAAGCTGTTTTTAAAGATTTTCAACCTGAATTAAACATTCATTCATCAAAACTTGGGATGACTTGGGATGAAATTCGTAAGCTGAATAGCGATCCTCTGGTTACTATTGGAGCACATACAGTCAATCATTTTAACCTCTCAAAGTTGCCAGATGACGTTTTAAAAGCCGAAATTCTGGAATCTAAAATTGAATTGGAAAAACAATTAGGTCAACCAGTAAAACACTTTGCTTATCCTTACGGAAAATTTCAACACGCTTCAGTTAGAGAATTTGAGTGTGCCGATAGTATTGGGTTTAATACCGCAACTACAACCAACATGAGTAATTTGTTTATGGAAAATGGTGACATGCTTTGCAGTTTACCTCGAATTAATATAAACCAGGTTACCAGAGTACCAGTTCTTAAAATGCAAACAAGTGGTTTGCTTCCTTTTTTAGTTAATAAAGGAAAAAAAATCATCAGTTAACTGGAAGACATATAATTGTTATTGGCAACAGTTTATTTAAAGAACCTTTTTTTGTTTTGTTAGTTTTTTAATCAAAAAGCATTCATAATTGCACCCTAAAACTTCTTGAAAAATTTAAAAAAAAGGGTGGTTGTAAACTAAAAACAGTATTTCAACGTTTAACTCAAGTGTATTTTGACGAAAAAAAAGAACGTTTTGACGTGTTTTACATAAAATTTTAGCATCTTTGGTTTACCCCTAATTGAAAATTATGAAGAATTTATGTGTATCTTGTTATAAAATTCTAATGCATTTGTTTTTCTTGCTGCTTATGTTTTATTCATGTACGAATGAAAGTTTGTCAGCAAACACGTTAAATTCTATAGAGAATAACGCTCCTATAGCTGTAACTATGGCCGATAAACTTATCGGAGAGGCGCCTTTGCAAATTAATTTTACAGGAATAAATTCAACTGATGATAGTGGTATTGTTAGCTACTTCTGGGAATTTCCGGAGGATACGTCTACATCTCAAAATGCCACTTATACTTTTAACCACCCAGGAGTTTATGATATTTCTCTAACAGTAACGGATACAGAGAATTTAACGGCAAAAGCAACCCTAACCATTACGGTTACGGAAGGATTTGTAGATACTTCAGATATAATAGAGGAATGTATTACAAAGGGAGGAAAAGCAAATGAAAGTGGGTTAAAAAAATGGTGTTGGAGCGATATGACTTTGCCTAACTATTCAGGGTCAAAAGGTAAGTCTTTTAATGATGATCAATTAACTATTGATTCTGAATGTAATGAAAATGCAGTTTCAATAGTCGATGGGCAATTACACTTTTTTGTTGACCCAGTTAATCCACCAGTTGATACATCATGGTGTGAAAGAGATTTTAATATGAGAGCGGAAATAAGAACTAATTCATGGAATGTAAAACATCCAATGGGTACGGAAGAATGGTTTGGATGGTCTTATACTTTTGGAAATAATTATATTATAGATAATAATAATCAATGGCTTTTCTTTCAAGTGCATCATGCAGTTGTGGGAGATTCACCTCAAATGGAATTAATGGTTATTAAAGATGGTCAATTTAGCGGTCATGATGCTGGAGAAATCTATGTGGTAAATAATGCTAATAATTCTGAATATCATCCAACAGGTATTACGCCAGTTGCTGGAGAAACTTTGGATATAGTTGTTCATACTATTTGGAGCGACGCTTCCAACGGATTATTACAAGTTTGGATAAACGGAAATCAAATATATAACAAGCAAGTTGCCACCGTTTATGAAGCTCATCCGTGGGGCGGAAATGCTAAATGGGGCATTTATAAATGGCCATGGGCGAATGAAAGTGGCGTGCAAAAATCATTAGAACAAGGTATCACAAGTATGGAAACCCATATGGGACCATTACGAATGATTACGCGTAAGCCTGGTGATACGGATTACCTTACCGACTCTTATAATTTAGTAGCACCAAATTAATTAAATCTTGAATTAATTTTTGGTTTTAACCTGTTATTTAGACCATATTCCGCGATCCTTTTTCTCCAAAATTTTATACACTTGAATAGGTGATAAAATAACTAATGGAATTAAACTAGTAATCGTACCTAAAACGATACCCATTACTCCAAAATCTAGCACTTTAACAAAAAATAAGGACGCCGGAATATTAATAAGTGCTGCAAATAACCATGAATACATTTGAAGCCCAATTTTACCAGTTCCATTTAGTACAATGTTGAACATGTTTACCCAGGTTGTAAGACAGATTGATACGGCTACTGTTATTGAAATTGCCATGGGTATTTCAAGATTTTTCCCTAACCAAAGTTCATAAATGAAAGGTGAAATTACCACCATAATTAGGGCTATGAAAATGGTGCCTATCCAGATTTTCACAACCGTATTCATAGATTTTCTCATCCAGTCTAATTCGCCCTTAGCATAGGCCTCTAAATTGGATGGCCAAAGCTGATTATTTAGTATAACAAATAGTAGCATAAAAATGGACAGGTATTTGTAAGCCGCCTCATATTGCGGTACACCTTCCAAAGACACAAAACTGGCAATTAAAATATTATTGGTTTGATGTATGATGAGCATGGCAATTTTTATTAGGAAAAATTTGAACCCTAATGAAAAGAGATCTTTAAAATAATCCCATCTAGCAAATTTCAAGTAAGGTCTATACTTTTTGAATTTTCGATTAAAAAAATACAGTCCGACAATTAATGGAACTAAGGCAAATGTTAAAGATTTGGCAATTCCAAAAAGGAGTAGTGAGTCAGGAACTATAAATGGAATTATGATAATTAATATTAGAAAAGATAATTTTGTTAGAAATGAAAACAATTCTACATACGCCATTTTTTGTAAAGCATAAAATATTTCATAGATGTTTCGCGCAACGAATTGAATACCAAAAGCAACAATAATTATAGCACCAAGTAACTTCACTTCACTCACTAAATCAGGAGAAATATTTAGCCAAGTGGTCCAAGGCAAAACAAAATTTAGAACAAGTAATACAATGGTTACCAATACTATTACCGCGCCTAAGGCAAAATACGCAGTACTTACATACCGCACGGCTTTTTCATCATCATTTTGGGCTACAGATTCGCCAAATTTATTTCGTAATCCAAGCCCGATGCCAATATCAAAATTTAAAAACCAATCAACGATTGAAAGAAGTGTTAGGAAGATTCCGAATTTTACTGCGCCAAGATAATCGAGGGATAAAGGGAAGTAAATAAAGCCAATTAATACCCCAAGTCCCTTGATAATAATAGTTTGAAATATGTTCTTTTTTGCTCGAACTGATCGAGAATCTCCTTTTAGGAATATCTTTTTTAACTTTTTAAATAACTTCATATTCAAGTAAGGGAATTTAATAATGCTATCATTTAAAGTGAGTTAAAAGAATTTTGTTCCTTTATTTTATTAATACCCATGCCAATGCCAATATGTACAGCGAAAAGAAAGGTGATATGTTTAAAAAATAAAAAGGTGTTGGTTAAATTTCCAACCATATAAATAATGGCCACTAAAAAGGGGATTACGAAATACAAGTTTTCATTAATAGATTTAGAGTAATAAAATACCGCAAGTACTACAAATAAGATAAAAAATGTACAGGCAGGTATGCCGTATAGAAATAGCGATGAAAAATAGCCACTATGTAAATCTCCTGTAGTAGCAGTTGCTCTATCTCTATCACCAGTAATTCGGAGTAAATTAATATAATAAACCTCATTTTTAAGGTCTCCATATCCGAATATTGGTTTTTTGCCAATGTTATCAAGCACCATGGAATAATAGCCTTTCCGACCATCCACCGATTCAGACAAGCGCTCTTTTACTAAGGAGCTATTCATTATATCTTGATAATAAAAAATAGAAAGGGATAATAAAATAGCTAAGGACGTTAAACCCGCCAAAAGTAGTTTCTCAATAGCCATTTTTTTAATATAAATTAAATAAGTTAAAATGACCAAAATTAGGATAATCCAACTCATTCTTTGAAAAGATGAAATGACACCGAGAGAAAAGAAACATACCAATCCTATTTTTAAAAGATTGTTTTTAATAGTAATTAATGCCCAGCTAATAGCAATTATTAAATAATATGAATTGAAATATTCTGTGCTAAAAATACCGTTTGATCGTAAAACCCCACCAAACGCAAGCCTATTGTCACCTATTCTAAGAAAATAAGGATCTATTGTTAATTGTATAAGGCTAATGATGGTTGAGACAATAGCGCCAATAATAATAGTTTTTCCAACCAGGTCGTAAGAGGCTTTATCAGCCATTAATTGAATGGCAATTATAATAACTAAAAAGTTAAGGGCGTCCAGAATGTTTTTTAAAACTGGTCCAATACCAACGTGCGAAATATTTACAATTTGTGATACAATTAAGCTTATTATAAACCCAAATAGAGCTACCATAAACCATGGGGTTTTTCCATTTATATAAATACTAAATTTGGTTTTGGCAAATAAGCTTTTTCTAAGAATAAGGTATGAAAAAACAAAAAACAAAAAACGTTCTGGTTGTATTTCAAACAAGCTAAAACCAGGAATTTTTAGAGTTAATAATGAATTTGTGTTTCCTGTTAGAAGGTAGAAAGTTAGAAAGAATATTTCAAACTTATATCTAGATTTACTTTTGATTACTAAGTATAAAGAGGCAAGGGCTGCCAATATGAAAAAAACATAAAAATGTTGTAATTGTATACCTTCTGACCAATTAAAATACTGTTTGTAATCACTCATTTTATGACAATATCAAGTTTTGATGTTAGATTTTTTTAATGAAAAACTAAAATCTAGATTGGTAATGATTCTTCAATTATTTGAGTTCCACTTCCATTTGTGCCATACATGTGCCCATAGCCATACGCATGTTCTTTATCCATGACATCATTAAAAATGATAAAACTTTTTTTCTTTTTATCGTATTGCAATAATTTTTCAAAATCTTTAAGAAATCCAATTTTGGCAATCTTTCTTCTAACAACAAATAAATTTATGTCTATCACATCCTTAAATAATACAAAATCTGAAACCAGACCAACTGGTGGGCTATCCAATATTATATAATCATATTCTTGACTTAATTCTAGAAAAAGCGATTTCATTTTTTCGCCAGAAAGTAACTCATGAATATTATCTTGTATTAGAACTGTAGTTGGAATGAATTGAAGATTTTTTAACTTTTCATAAGGATAAATGATATCCTTCGAATTACTAACTTCTCCTTGTAAATAGTTGGAAAGTCCCTTTCCATTAATTTTTTTTATTCCGTTTGCTAGGCTTGGGCTTCTTAAATCAGCATCAATAATAAGCGTTTTTATACCAGCCTCTGCCAAAGTTATACCTAAATTGATAGAACAAAAAGATTTTCCTTCTTCTGGCATAATTGACGTTATTCCAATCACGCAACATTTTTCTTTTGGACGGATATATTTTAAATTGGCACTCAAGTTTCTGAATGCCTCTTTTAATTTCCAAAGCGAAACTGCAGCTTTGTTTTTATTTAATTTTACATCATGATTGGTAATACTTGCAATTAAAGGAATATCTGTATTAGCCGTAATTTGATTAGCGTTTTCAATAATATCATTTGGAGCGAAAAACACCATCCATGCTATTGGGATAATGGTTCCAAGTATTGCAGCCAATGCCAATAGTAACATTTTTTGAGGAGCAACCGGACCAGAACCTTCCATTCTTGCTTCATCCAAAACCCTCGTGTCTGATATGTTTTCAGCCCTTGCAATCCCCGTTTTAGCTAATTCCTGACTTAAATAATTGAACAAATTTTCATAAAGCGTACTTTGTCTTTGAATATTAAGCAATTGATTTTCTTGCATTGGCAAAGATTCTATTACACCATCATAACTAGATAACTGCGAATTGATTCTTTGTAAGGCATAATTTGAAGAACTAATAGCATTACGTAAGTTGTTAATTAACAAGCTTGTTGATTCCTTTATCTGCTTGTTTAGTATGCTTATTTCTTGATTATTTTCAGTTACATAAAAACGCTTTTTTGTTCTTTCAGCAGCCAGCCTTTTCAGTTCTAAGATGTTTTCATTTATTAAAGGATCTGTAATTCCAACCGCAGTTGGTATAACAAAATCGTCAGAAAGACTATTAGCTTCTACGTTTTGAATTAAAGAAGTATAATAATTAATATTCATTCTATATTTCGCAGCATCCATCTGTAAATTTGAAGTTCTGCCTAAGGCATTTGATGCTTTTTCTCCCAAATTAAGTGCCCGCTTGTCTTTTTTGAACATTTCTAAATTTAATTCAGCCCTAGTCAAAGAATCCGATATTATCCTAAGTTGATTACGAATAAATGATTCTTTTAATGTCGCGGTTTTGTTTCTAGACGCTAGCTTATTTTGTACGTAATTGTCAGTTAATTTTTTAAGAAAGTCGGTTTCCTTATTAACAACAGCGCCTTGAGATACAATTTTAAAAATACTTGCCTGAATATCAATATTATCAACTTTTAAATTAGTTAAATAACCATTTGCTACATCATCCAGATCATGAACTTTAAAACTTAGTTCAAGGTCTTTAAAATCACCAGGGCTAATTTTGTAATTAGGTCTATCAATTATGAAGTTGAAATAATCATTTTGAACTTTTTCACCAAATGAAAATGTTTGTGTGAAAAATAGCGCTTTATCCACTTCGTGAGTAAACCCGGTAGAAGGATTTAAAACTATAAATTTATTGGCGTCAATGGTTAATTTATATTTTTCATTTGCAAGAATTTGAATTTTGAAAGGCACATTGAAGAGTTGTGTTTCATTCTCTAAAAGAGTTACTTCAAATGGAAAATATTTATAATGTTCCTTAGACTTCATCCAGTTTCCTGAATAATAGGAAATATTAAAACCTAAATCTGTTACGGTTTGATCAACTAAACTGAATGATTTAATAATGCCAATTTCGTTATAAAGATTTTTTTCCAATTCCATTAGGCTAACGCCACCATCAACGTACTTGCTTTCGCCTAAAGCACGACTATTGCCTGATGGATCAATTAAAATGGATGTGGATACTTCATATTTGGGAGTGGCTACTAGAATGTATGCTAAGGCTAACCCTAGAAAAAAACATAGGCTTAAAATGAAAAACCATTTATTGTTATATACCTTTTGTAAAAATAATTTCAAATTTACCTCTTGCTGAGGGTTCATTTGTGCATCTCTTTTTAAATTCATTTTTATTTTTAATCTAGTATTTTAATTTAGGGTTCATGAAACTCAGTTTCATAGTATTATTTTATTTATCAATCCTTTAGATACCAGTCGCTAAATATTAAATAAAAATATTTTATATATTACTTTGATATATAGCTTACAACTAAAACGGTTGTTGATATGGCTGATAAAATAAGCGCAAAAATCCCTAAATTATTTTTAACATTGGTATCGGCAATATTTCTTTCAGATGTATCTACATATAACACATCATTAGGAAACATAAAATAGTATTGAGATCTAATAATCGCTGGATCTGTCAAATCTAAATTTACTACAATAGAATTTGCACCCTTCTGTCTAATCAATTTTACGTTTGTACGTTTTGCCGATAAATTCAAATCACCCGCTGCACTAAGCGCCTCAAATATTGTTGCTTGCGTGTTGTAAATATACTGAGTACCAGGGTTTTTTACGTCACCAAGTACAGAAACTTTAAAATTTGTAATTTTTACCGAAACAGTTGCATTTACTAAAAATTTGTCTATTTCGCTTTGCACTAATTTTCTAATATCTTTTACTGAAAGCCCAATTACTTTAACCTCTCCAACAATGGCAAGATTTATCATGCCATCGCTATTTACAGAGTAGCCTGTAAGATACATAGATGCTGGGTTTGCATCGTTACCTCTATTGTCTAACGCCGTTATGTTGAAAAAATCTGATTGTTCAGGATCTCTGCTTTGTACTTTAATATCTAAAATATCGTTTTCCTGAACTAAATATTCGGTTAATTGAGTGGGAACTACAAATTGGCTTATGTCGCTCTGTAAATAATTAATCTCCTTAGATGTGTAACATGATGATAATGTTATAAATAACAATATCACATATAATTTGTTTATTTTTAAATACATAATTTTATTCTTATTAAGCTTCTTTTTTCTGTTTATATAACTATTAAATCAAAATGCATTTTTGCCATTTCTTCCAAAAATAGTCATGAAAATAATTTTAATGTCTAACCAAAAACTCCAGTTTTCAATATACCATAAGTCATGTTTTATCCGTTCGTTTTTTTGTTCGCTGGTAATTGTAGGGCCTCTCCAACCATTTACTTGCGCCCAACCCGTAATTCCCGGTTTAATATAACTCCTTACCATATAGTCATTTACACTTTTTCTAAAATCCTGCTGTAAATTGGCTCTATGTGGCCTTGGGCCAATAACACTCATTTCTCCTTTTAAAACATTAAAAAACTGGGGCAGCTCATCCAAATTACTTTTTCTTAAAAGCTTGCCAATTCGGGTAATTCTTGGGTCATTCTTAATTGTTGATTTTGTACCAAATAATGGGTCGTCATTTATGGACATAGTTCTAAACTTGTAACATTTAAAAGAATTACCTGACTCTCCTTTTCTAAGTGGTGTATAAAAAACAGGGCCTTTTGAATCCAAAAGTATTAAAACAGCAATAATCAAAAATATTGGTGACAATATTATAATACATAAAAATGCAAAACAAAAATCGAATAAACTTTTTACTATGGTTTTATTAAAATTATCCAATGGCGATTGGCGCAGTTTGTATACAGCATAATCACCTATGGTTCCGGTTTTAAATTTTTTGGCCAATAATTCTGGATTTTCAGGAATTAATTTAACACGAACCCCAAAACTATCTGCGATTTGTATTAATTCTATAATTTTTTTCTCTTCAATTTTTGATACAGCAATAAAAACTTCGTCAACAGGATGGGAATTTAAGACATTAGTGAATTCACTAATGTTGCCAAAAACGTTTAATTTTAGTTTGTTTTTTGATTTCTCAATTCCATCTTCAAGATAACCTACTAGGTGGTAACCATAGCGATCCAAATTTTTTGTAAAACCAATTAGATTTGAATTTTCAAGAGATGATCCAATCAATAAGGTTTTAGAAAAAAGATTAGCGCTTTTTTTCTTTAAAAATTTAAGTAAAAACTTATGACTGAGTAAATTTAAGTATGAAAAAATAAAAATTGGAAAAATAAAGGTTGATCGCGCGAAGTATCTGATTTTAAACAATATCACAAGAGTAGAAACAAATCCTACAAAGAAAAACAAAGAAATTAAAATATTTTTAAAATAGCTGTAATTTGGGTCAAAGTAGAATTCTTTATCCCTGATATATAGTATAATAAATAGCCACCCAAAATTATATATTAATGAAATGGGGAACATTTTTAATAAAAACGCTGGTTCAGTAAATGAAAATTCTGGTAATCTGAAATATAAATATAGTGTCAGTACCAAATTCAATAAAACAAACTCAAATAATAGCAGTTTAATAAGTATATATCTATTTTTCGAATTCATTAAAATTGGTTTTTATTCAACTTTAAAAAATCTAGAGTTTGAGGCAACAATAACACTAGAATAATCACCTTGTCAATGGCTATTGAAAAGTGTCCTGCATCATTCAAATTAAACAATAATTTTATCATTTTTAGCAGGGGCTTTTGGTTTAAGTTCTTTAATTAAATTAGCAAATCTATTTTATACAAACCATATAAAAAAAACAAAATTGTTTTAGTTTTTGGGTCTGAAAAGTTTGTCATATTATTGAATATGAGCAGGTAAATTAAATTAAAAAAATAATTCTAAAAATGCACAATACATAAAATTTTACTTTAAATTTTTTCCCTCTTTTATTGAATTGTGCGTTATACTATGTTAACGTTTTGGGAATAAAAGTAACTAGTATGTAAAAAAAATATTTAATTTTTCGATTAAAAGCTTAAAAATCGTTTGTCCCTCAATGGTGTAGTAGATTAACGACATAATTGACCAATCACCCGAAATCATTAGCCTTCAAAATCATGAAATAGGACGCTTTTCTTGTACGAAAAGTTATAAAACATTATATAGTAAGGATTACAAGGGGAAATGACGCCTAACTTAATGAAACACCTTCAACTAGCTGTAAGTTGGGCAATGTAATTTGATTAGATTTCTGTTTATTTATTTAACAAATAAAATATTTAATGGAAAAATTTGCAAGCATTAATGAGTTCTTTAGAGATATGTTTTTGTAACCGATATTTATTTCAGTAATCTTTCAAGTTTAAAGGTTTTGAAAAAATGATTTTTGGAAGATTTTCCTTCTGTAATTATATTCATTTATCGTAAGAAATACACCTTTTATCTTAGGTAAAAACACAACAATTGATATATTGGTAGTTAATCTAATTTTTTCATTTATTAATTATAATAACTCTACGTTTGCTAACGGATAGGTAAAAGTCCTACACTTGTATTTTGGATTGTAAATTTTCAATATTGTTGCTATGCATTTTGCCCGTTTCAGATCACGTGTCAATAAAACACTTTTATTAACTGCAAAAATGAATGCTCTATAAAAACTTTCAAAATAAAATGGAAAAAAATTCAGTTTTAGCGGATTCCCAAATTAATCATACAACTAACATTTCCAAAAACGGAATGCCAAAAAAATCTGATAAATTGAAAGTAGGTGTTATTGGTGGCGGATTAATGGGAATGTCACTTGCATATAGAATTTCTGAGCAGAATGCCTCTGTGAAGGTTTTTGAACGCGATTCACAGTTAGGTGGTTTGTCAACACATTATAATTACGGCAGCTTTACTTGGGATAAATTTTACCATGTAATTGTGCCAACCGATGGGAGTTTAATAAATCTCATAAAAGACATAGGTCTGGAGGATAAATTAAAATGGAGTCGATCGTTTACAGGTTATTATGTAAATAAATCATTCTATTCACTAAACAGCCCGAAAGAATTTTTGTTGTTTCCACTTTTAAATATTTGGGATAAAGTTAGGCTTGTATTCACTATTTTTTATGGTGGCAGAATAAGTAATTGGAAAAAATTAGAAAAAACCACCGTAAAAGATTGGTTGATAAAAATGGGCGGTACAAAAAATTTCAACAAATTTTGGGAGCCTTTATTATTAGCAAAACTAGGTGAGAATTATAAACGCGTTTCAGCAGTTTTTATCTGGACGTATATTCGTAGATTGTTTAAAGCACGCGAGCATCCTGTTGAAAAGGATTATATGGGATATGTTTCTGGTGGTTATAAAACGGTGTTTGACCGTTTGGAACAATCGCTATCTAAAAACAACTCTAGCACGCTACTAAACACATCGGTAAAAAGTATTAAGCCACTAGAAGGCGGCGGCATAGAAGTACAGTATGATGATAAAGTGGAATATTTTGACAAAGTTATTTTTACAGCGCCCGTAAATGTTTTAGAACAAGTAACCTCGCCAGAACTTTGTGAAATTGTAAAAAACGATAAACCAATTGAGTATTTGGGTGTGGTTTGTTTAGCTTTGATTACAAAAAAGCAGCTGACACCATATTACGTTTTAAATATGGGCGATGTTAATTCGCCGTTTACTGGAGTCATTGGAATTAGCTCTTTGGTTGATTCAGATGAAACTGCTGGTGAGTATATTACCTTTTTTCCGAAGTATATTCC
>NZ_JBATHX010000249.1:0-12929 GCF_049667265.1 Algibacter sp.
AATCGCCACCAATGGCAAATCCGTTCAATTCATCGTAAAAATCGATTGAATAAATACCTTCTGTTTCTTTGTCTTTTACAATTGGCGTGTCAAATACCTCCCAAGTTTTACCTTTATCCGGTGAAAAATAAACTCGTCCAGCCGTAGTTGCTACCCATGTGTTATCGCCTACAATAGCAATATTGGTATCGCTTGCTGCAAAAGCACCTTCGTTTTCTGTGCCTTTTGGTAATTCATCACAAGATAATTTATTCCAATTATTTCCGCCATCTCGAGTAATGATGACGCTTAAACACCCATCTGTTGAATCTCCAATGGCAATGCCTTCTTCATCATTCCAGAAATCCATGGAGTCGTAGAAGGCTTTGGGGTGGTTTTCTTGGTAGACTACTTTGTCTTCTTCTGAACCCATTTTAAATAATAAAGCAGGTGTTCCAATACTTAAAGCAAGCCCATTATTTTTAGTTCCAGAAATTGATCTAAAGTTAGGTGTGATACCATCAAATTCTTGTTGGATTAAAAAATTATAATCTAAGATTTCTGAATCCGGAGAGATAGCTCCAATTTTACCTGTTGAAGTCGCGAAATAACACAAATTTTCACCGTAAATCTCCAAAGCCCTAACATTCAACAAGGAATCTTGCATTAAATGTTCAATCTCAACTTTATTAATATCTCTAAGTTTAAAAGTTTCCTTTTTTCCGCAGGAAAATAAAAAAACAATGACTATTAATGGTGGAAAAAAATATTTCATAATTATCGGATTTCTATAAAAGTAAAAAAGCTCCATGAATAAATCATGAAGCTTTCATCAAAAACTATTAATCAATCAAACTAAAAAAAATTTATTAAGTCCAAAAAAAAAAATGTGTTTTAAACTAAAACCTTAATTTCTTTCCCTTTGTGGCCTTGGATTATTTGATTTTGAAAACTCCATCAATTCGCCTTTTGTAATGAAGCCATCATTATTAAGGTCTATTTTAGTAAAACTATCTTTCAGCGGTCCTTTTGTTTCATTTTCGGATAGTTTTTCATCTTTATTAATATCCATTTTTTCAAAAATTTCATCAGCATTTGGTCGTTCTCCTTGTCCTCTACCTTGTCCAATTCCTGCGCCTGCACGTTCATCCTGAGAAACTTCACCCATTAAACAACGACTTATATAAGGAAACTCGTTAGTCACTAAATACATATAATTTCCATCGATGGTGATTCCGTTACATTCATCCAAATCTCCTGAACCTGCAACATATTCAAAATCTGATCCGTAAGTACCATCGTGATGGCCACCCACCGAAATATCAATAGTTCTGTGGGTTGTATAGGTGCAATCTTCGCCTTCTCTATTGCCATCTAACAATTTAAAACTTGGTTTATATTTTCCACTTTTTGAATAATACATAGGGAAACCATCATGAGCAAATCCGATATGAACTAAATCGTTTCCGGAATCAAGATTTTCAATTACCGAAGTTGGCGATCCGTGATAATGATAAGCTCCCGTAGGTTGTACATGGGCATGGTTAAAATCTAAACCCAAATCAATCACATCCTGAAGTGCTTCTACTCGGTAATTTTCACCTGTATCGCAAACTACCACCTCGGCAGTTCCTGGCTCAAATTTTACGCCGTTTAATGCTATTCCTGGTTCTCTTGCCCAAGTGGCGTTTCCTGTATATTTTGGATTTAAAGGAAAGCGATACGTTTTGTTTTGAGCTGAAATAGTATTTGGGTTCCCCGGATTTGGAAATGTACCTGTTTTATGATTTGGCAAGGCATTCGTCACCATAGTTCTTGTATTTACATCAACTGTTACTACTGTTTCCGTTCCAAAATCAGCATTGACTAAGGTGTAATTCCCAAAATAATTAGCGTTGCTCCTTGAATCATTTTCATGTGAATGGTTTGCTGCATCATGATTATGAGTATTATTGTTGCTTTTGCAGCCAACAAATACAACTAATAAAAGTGCTACTGATATTTTTATTAAATTTTTCATTTTTAATATTTTCACGCCTAAATTAGTCTCTTTTTTTACGTTTTGATTTTTTGGTACTATTATCTTCCTTTTCAAAAAACGCTTTTAACTCCTCTTCATCAAGTTCTGAATCTTCATTGGTGTCAATATCACTAAATTTATCAGTCAATACTTGATTTCCTTTAGCCGCAACTTCCAAAGCATTAAGCTTCCCGTTTCCATCATCATCAATTTCCTTAATCAATTTTTCTGGCGACACTTTTTTAGGCTCTTTTCTTCCGCTTAATGAGGCTTTTAATTCTTCCAAATCAATTAAATCATCATCATTTGTATCAATCTCGTCAAAATCTTCAGCTATTTTTCCGCGCTTATCATTGGATGCTTCCTCTTTATCTATTTTATCATCATTGTTTGTGTCCAACATCGATAAGATTTCTGAAGCATCCGGTTTCCCGCCTCTTTGCTGTCCTTGACCATTTCCGCCACCACGACCACCTTGCCCACCTCCAGGCCCTTGGGCAAAAACACCAAAAGATAATAGGTAAGCAAAAATGGTAATTGAAAGATTTAATTTATAGTTCTTCATTATTTTATTTATTTATTTATTCAAATATGTATTTACTGCAGAAGCACGACTTGATACATGCGATTTTAGTGTTGTAATAGCAGAATAAAAGTCGCTACTACTATTTAAAAACGTATAACCATCAACTTCCGTTGTTGCATAAGGCTCTACCAGCGAAGAATAAGTTGTGTATAATGCTTGTATGGTACTTGTATTAAACGGACCATCTACCACTTCTTGAACATAAGCATCGTATTTAGCCTTGTACACATCATCTTGATACAAATACCCTATTAACGGCCATGAAGAAGAACTTAAACCTGAGAAATCTAGAGGTAAAGACCCGCCCATTTTTCCATATTCTAAAGACTCATTATTATCCCAAGGAATCCATTCTAATTTGCTAGTATCTGGGTTATTATACAAGAAATAATTATGAGTCATTCTACCATAAGTATCCCAGTTTTGGATTACTGTATTAACTGCTAAATATTTTAAGAAAACATCTGTATCTAAAACAGCATCTAAATTGGTTCTCCATGTAGCCGCGTCGCTTGTTCTTGTACCATCATGCAAAATTGATAATAAATTTGACACATCTGTAAAATCGGCTTCATCTTCATTTGTTTTCTTGACATACTCATCTTCATCATAAGTTCCTGAAGCAAAACTTGCTGCATCACCATCAGGTTTATATAGATTACCATCATCACTTGAATATTGAGTATCTATTACGGTATCATCAACCTCTTCTACTAATGTGTATAATCCAAAATACTGAGGACCATCACCATGATCTACATAAACCGTAAAGAAAGCTGTATGAGAAACTGCTAATCCTGCATTTTTAAACACATCGGCAGCAACCTTTTCTCTTAACATCGATTCGTCTAAATAGTTATTTTTTAAGCTTAGTTTTTTAAACCCGTAAAAACGTTGATTATCTATTTGAGGGTAATCATCTTCGAACTCATCAAAATCTAGTTTAAAGGATAATTTATAGTTTCCACTTTGCCAAGTAGATTGTAAACTTGAATTCCCTTTAAACCGCACCCCTACTTTATACCATTCAATGTTATTATAAAATACAGAAGCTGGCACAAAGACAGGGTCTTCATCAGAGAAACTTCCTCCTCCACCTCTTGAATTACCAAAGGTTCCATATAAATCTGTCATGTCGTCCAACATAACATCCCAATTATCTTCAGAAATAACAATATCCACTCTTTTTACTGCTGTATCATCAAAAATTTCGTCAAAATTAGGGTCTGCCTCTTTACTATGAGTTTCGGTTGTCCAATCTGTGGCTTCAAAACCTGTGTCGTCAATAACAACTTCTACTTCAGATTCTGTTTCTGTATCATCATCAATAGACTCCTTAGTAGAACAATTCATAAATAAGAATGGCACAATGGCAATTATTATTAATAGTGCTGTGATTTTTAAATTAATTTTCTTCATAATTATTTATTTTTAATAGTGTATGTATATTTTAATCCAATGATATTTGTTGTTTCAGGTATGGTTTCATTTAACTCCTTTTCTAAGCGGTAAAAGAGACCAATGGTTCCGAAATTTTTTATTTTATAATCCGTCCCTAGTGTTAATCGGTATTTTTTAAACCCATTATCGTTTTCCTGCCCAATTTGATTAAATATTTCGGCAGAAAATTTAGGGTCTAATTTCCACTTTTTAATATTGTATTCTATTCCCGTTTTAAAACGTAATTGCTGATTTGCATAATCATCTACCGATAATTCATTTTTATTTTGATAGCGCAAACGGTATTTTAGTTGAAAATCGTTGATCTTGTGTTTATAAGTAGCATCCACATTAAACCTGAAATGATTTTCATAACCTTGAACATTTCCTTCATTATCATTTTCTCTTATGAAACGAAGTCCACCTCCTAGTTTAAAATTTTTCATTAAAGAATACTCTGCGCCTAATTGGGTGAAATATTCAGCGATTTCAGTAATATCTTCATCCAACCTTAACTGCTCTTCAAGCTCGAAACTCCATTTTTTATTAAGTTTATACTCTACCCCAATAGAATTCCAACTTTCTAAATGGTTAGTGTCATCTGATTGTGCATCACTTGTTTTTACAAACAACATGCATAACAGAAGTAAGCTGAAATAGAAAAGTTTATTATATTTATGATTATTCATAGTTTATATTATTTGTGGTTATCTTGATTTCCGTTGAAATAAAAAACGGTAACCTTCGCGGTATCCTTTAAAAAATCAACATCACCAATAGTCACTTTGTTTATTTTTAAACCCATTCGTGCTTCTAAATCACTTTTCAATATTTCATAATTTTCAGGCTTTATATTTTCTATAATTTCATAAATAATAGATTTCGATTCTTCTTGTTTTAAAGCCCAGTACCTTTCAATAAGAATAAGTACCGTAATAATTAGTGTATTAGCGCCAATAATTTCAGCATAACTCATTTTTTTATTGGCCAAAGAGTTTATTACAGACACCCCAATAACCACAAACAAATAGGTCATTTCTTTAATTGGTATGGGATCTGTTCTGTAACGAATAATTCCAAAAATGGCAAAAAGCCCCAGAGCCATACCAATATCTAACTCATATTTTTTAAGTGTAAAACACAAGAAAAATACGATCACACTAATTAAATAATAGGTAAACACATAATCTTTTCGTTTGGTAAACGGATAATAAATAAACCTAATAATAAGCGTTAAAAATGTAAAGTTAATGACGAATCTGAACATCATTTTATAAAAATCGTCGTCAAAAAGGGGGATATCTAAAAATTCCATATGGTTTCTGGTTAAGCTGTTATACTATTAATTTTTAATTGTTTTATCTTGAAATTATTATACTTCAAATCTTTGTATAAGCTCATCATGCCTATGCAGTATTTGCTAATACGATATGGTGTAATGCCATTAGATTTTAAGGATTTTATTACTGCAGAAGTCCTGTCAGAGCGTTCTTGTTTTACTTCCACAATAACCAAATTATCATAAGATTTTTTAGCTTTTTCGTTTTTAAAAGACAGGTTTAAATCGATGGTAAGTCGCTCCTTGGCAGATTTATTTACTAGTGTAATTCTATTAAACCTATTCCAAATAATAGGCTTCAAATCAAACTCTTTATCAGTCGTCTTATTTATAAAGTTTTGCGAGTTTGCAGATAATGACGTTTCAAAATCATTAATTGCAATTCTAGATTTATTAGTATTTCCTTTACCATCTTTTTGTTTTATTTCAAGAAAACAAGCATCAGATTCTACATACTTTCGCATTCTAATTTTTGTTCTATTGATTTTCCCATTATGATGATCATTATAAAACTTACAAGAATCCGTATCAAAATATAAAGATGAGTAAGTCATAATTCTGTCATCATTTATTTCTAAAACGCTATACTGATTTTTAATAGACTCTAAAACAGATATTAATTGGTTTTCATGAATTACAAATTTGGTATCTGTTCTTTTCATTAAAGAAACACTTTCCATTTCTTTTAAAGAAATGGATGTGAGACGCTCTACTATATCTGGAATATCTTGATTCATTTTAAAGTAAGTTTAGATTATTGTTGCAAAAAGAAATACTAATTTTGTTCTTAAATTTCTATTTTCTAGAAGGTCCTTTTGGCTTCGGTGCTTTTTCAAATTCTTCTTCTGTAATAAACCCATCTTCATCAGTATCAACCTTAGCAAAATCTTTTTTTAGTGGCCCTTTAATTTCCTCTTTCGAAAGCTTTCCGTCTTCATTAGCATCCATCTTTTCAATTAACTCTTTAAAAGTTGGCGGCGCTTTTCTTTCTTGTTTATTATCAGACTGCCCAAAAGAGCTGTTCGTCATAAATAATGCTATTCCAAAAACTAGTATTCCTGCCTTTATTTTTCCTAATATCATTTTTTATTTATTTAAGATTAATTAATCATTAATTTATTGTTATGTTATTTTAGATGCACTTATATTCTTTTACTTGTGCAGTACTTTGTTAAAAAAATCACAAAAAAAAGACCCTCATAACTTTGAAGGTCATTTGTATGATTTTCACAATTTATTAAAGTTCTGGTGGCGGTGGTCTATCACCGTCTGGTCCATCAAGATGTGGCGGCCTATTTCCGTCTGGTCCATCACCATGCGGAGTTCTGTCTCCATCTGGTCTTCCTCCAGGCGGTGGTCCTTGCCCTCTATCTCCTCGCCTTAGCGCATCCTTTATAATGTTACTAAACTTTTCTTTTTGTTTGTCATTACATAACTCCTGAACTTGCCAAAAATGACTAAACACTTCTAAATCTTTGGCAGCTTCCTTATCGCCTATTAATGCCGCAATCGAATCGATATTTACGTCATTTAACGAAGCGTCGGATAAACCTTTAAACAACTCATCTTTTAAAATTTTAATATCATTAGTTATTCGCTCCATTTTATTATGATGCTGCTCACCTAATTCTTGAAATTGTTTTTGTTGCCCCTCATCAAAACCCAGTTCTTTCATTAAAAAAAGCTCCGATTTTTCAGGCATATTTTGCTTCGCCTTATCTCCATTTCCTAAATAATTAACAAGGAAAAATACATTCACTACAATTAAAAAGACAAGTAAAATATATAAGAGTAAATTTTTCTTCATGATAATTAATTTAAAATTGATGTGTCATCGTTATTCACAGATAATCCATATGAATCGGCAAACTCACTCAAATTTTCATCATAACCTGATGCCTCCTCAAATTTCGTAAACGCCATCACATTCAAAATCACAACACAAACTAAGGTTGCCAATTGTAATTTAGGTGTAAACCAATTCCAAGACACTTGTTTTACTTCCTTTTCAGCAAATAAAACATTCATAGTTTTATCCTTAAAAAATGGTGACACTTTAACCCTTTCAATAGCATCCATAGCCATAAAAGTGTTATCTATTTTATCTTGTATATTTTTATTTGTTGTTTTCATAACTATAGTGTTATAATATTTTAGATGCCATATTTTTCAAAAACTTGCGTTAGGATTCATTTTTATAATAATTTTCTAAAAGGTTCTGCAAATTTTTCTTGGCACGAAACATTAAAGACTCAACAGACGACAAGCTTTTATCAATAATATCGCAAATCTCTTGGTAGCTCTTTCCATCAACTTTGTGCAACGTAAACACTACTTTCTGCGCTTCAGGCAACTGGTTAATTGCAAAAAACAAAGTCTCACTTTCCTCCTTATTCTCTAAAATAATCCCCGGATGATTCATCTCGGTAAAATAACTGGTCTTATCCATCGGAATATCATTTCCTGTAATAGACTGTAGAAAAGCAAACCGTTTTTTCGTATTTCGTTTTCTAATAAACTCCAAACATTTATTAGTGGTAATTCTATAAATCCAAGTCGATAATTTAGAATCTCCTTTAAACTTCCCAATCGAATTAAACACCTCCACAAACACCTCCTGCGCAATATCCTCGGCATCCTCCTTATTCGGCACAAACGATATGCAGGTAGCAAATACCTTCTGCTGAAAATCATCCACCAACTTCCCATATGCATTCGCATTATGGTTTCGCAATCCCTCAATAAATTCGATATCCGTCAAAAAATAAATTAAACTTATATAAGTTTAGATGTTTAAAAATTTAAAAACTTGTGCTTTTTAATTACTTTTTTTTTAAAATGCTTTATGGCGTTCCCCAAATGGGTCAGGCTTTCTGTTGCAAGTCCTCACTCGTGCCTCGCTGTGGGCTTTCCACTACAATCCTTAACGCGGGGCAATCCGCAGGCTATAGAGCTCAGGTCCCAATAAAAACCACACCTATAAACATTAGCAATTTACAGAAATAAACTAAAACTCAACAAAAAAGTTAACAGCCAAATCAATCCATTTTTAAACATAAAACAAAACAACAATTAAACATATAAAAACGTAACTTTGCACCCTTATTTATATACCATGCGATTACACAGAAACTTATGCTTTGCCGTTATAGATGGCTTAACCTTAATCTTTAACGAAGGCAAGTATGCCGATAAAGCAATACAACAACTATTAAAACGTGATAAACGTTGGGGCGCTCGCGACCGTGGTTTTGTTGCCGAAACCACATACGAAATGGTGCGTTGGAAACGCCTGTACGCTGAAATTGCAGAAGTTAAAGAACCTTTTGATCGCGATAACCTATGGCGCATGTTTGCCGTTTGGGCAACCCTAAAAGGAATAAAATTACCAGATTGGAAATATTTTGAAGGCACCCCATTGCGTAAAATTAAAGGGCGTTACGACGAACTTTCAGGGGTTAGAAAATTTAAAGAATCTATCCCAGATTGGATGGACGAAATTGGAAGGAAAGAATTAGGTGACGCCGTTTGGAGTAAAGAAATAGCCGCACTTAACGAACAAGCGGATGTTATTTTAAGAGTAAACACCCTTAAAACCACCAAAGAAAAACTTCAAACCGAATTATTCGATTTAGATATAGAAACCGAATTTATTGATAACCACCCAAATGCTTTAAAATTAAGAGAACGTGCTAATGTGTTTTCTACCGAAGCCTTTAAAAATGGTTTTTTTGAAGTTCAAGATGCCAACTCGCAATTAGTAGCCGAGTTTTTGGACGTGCAACCAGGTATGCGCGTGGTAGACGCTTGTGCTGGTGCTGGCGGAAAAACATTACACCTTGCATCTTTAATGGAAAACAAAGGGCAAATAATTGCTATGGATATTTATGGCAATAAGTTGAATGAGTTAAAACGTCGTGCCAAACGAAACGGCGCACATAACATTGAAAACCGCGTTATCGAATCCACTAAAGCTATTAAAAAACTTTATGATAAAGCCGATCGTGTATTAATTGATGCACCATGTTCTGGATTAGGTGTTTTACGCAGAAACCCAGATGCTAAATGGAAATTACAACCTGAGTTTATTGATAAAATAAAAATTACACAACAAGAAATTCTTCAACAATATTCTAGAATGGTTAAAACTGGAGGTCAAATGGTTTATGCAACCTGCTCAGTTTTACCTTCTGAAAACCAAGATCAGGTTAAAACTTTTTTGGCCTCTGAAGCCGGCGCAAATTTCGAATTATTAAAAGACAAAAAACTATTAGCGCACAAATCTGGATTTGATGGGTTTTATATGGCGTTGTTGGAGAGGAAAGCATAACATTTAATAGCAACAATAATTGGTGCTTTTTTGTTCAAAACTCCTTAATAACTCCAATTTTCCGTGTTATATTTTTGATTAAAATCCCACTAAAAAGACCTAAATTTGGACTTTCTTTAAACTTACACAAAATAAGAGCTAATGATTCATTTCTTTGGAAACGTAACCAGTAAAGTATTTGCTGTTCAAACAACAAAAGAATTATCAACTGAAACTATTTCAAAATTAACATGGCTATTCGGTAACCAACCAAAAATAGAACAAGCGTCCTTAGGTGCTTTTTTTGTTGGACCACGTGCCGCCATGATTACACCTTGGAGTACCAATGCCGTTGAGATTACCCAAAATATGGGGATTACAGACATTATTAGAATTGAAGAATTTGAAGCGGTTGCGGAAGAATTCAATGATTTTGACCCCATGATTTCTGAGAAATTTAAAGGTTTAAAACAAGAATCATTTACTATCGATATTAAGCCAGAACCAATTCTTAATATTGAAGATATTTCATCTTATAATCAACAAGAAGGCTTATCATTAAGTGATGAAGAAGTGGAATATCTTGAAGGAGTTGCAAAGAAAATTGGAAGACCATTAACCGACTCTGAAGTGTTTGGGTTTTCGCAAGTTAATTCTGAGCATTGTCGTCATAAAATTTTCAACGGAACTTTTGTTATTGATGGCGAGGAAAAACCGGTGTCGCTTTTTAAAATGATTAGACAAACGTCTGAAGCACATCCAAACGATATTGTTTCAGCATATAAAGATAATGTGGCATTTGTAAAAGGCCCAAAAGTGGAACAATTTGCACCAAAACGTGCGGACATTCCTGATTATTACACTACCAAAACATTTGATTCTGTTATTTCGCTTAAAGCGGAAACACATAATTTCCCAACTACGGTTGAACCTTTTAATGGTGCTGCAACTGGTGCTGGTGGAGAAATTAGAGACAGGCTTGCTGGTGGAAAAGGCTCATTACCTCTTGCAGGAACAGCGGTTTACATGACCTCGTATTCTAGACTTGAAGAAAACAGACCTTGGGAACAAAAGTTTGAGGCTAGAAAATGGTTGTATCAAACGCCAATGGATATTTTAATAAAAGCATCAAACGGTGCGTCAGATTTTGGAAACAAATTTGGACAACCGCTAATTTGTGGTTCTGTTTTAACTTTTGAGCACAATGAAAATTCATCTTCAAGTGATTCTGCAGCGAGAAGATTAGGATTCGATAAAGTCATTATGCAAGCTGGTGGAATAGGTTATGGTAAAGCAGACCAAGCATTAAAAGACACGCCTAAAGTTGGTGACAAAATAGTCATTCTTGGTGGTGAAAATTATAGAATTGGCATGGGTGGTGCTGCCGTATCTTCGGCTGATACTGGTGCTTTTGCCTCAGGAATTGAATTAAACGCGGTACAGCGTTCTAACCCAGAAATGCAAAAACGTGCTGCAAATGCAGTTCGTGGCATGGTTGAAAGTGAAGAAAACTTTATCGTTTCTATTCACGATCATGGGGCTGGTGGACATTTAAATTGTCTTTCGGAACTGGTTGAAGATACTGGCGGAAAAATAGATTTAGATGCATTACCTGTTGGCGACCCAACACTTTCTGATAAAGAAATTATTGGTAACGAATCGCAAGAGCGAATGGGCTTAGTTATTGCCGAAAAGCATTTAGAAACGCTTCATAAAATTGCAGACCGTGAACGTTCGCCAATGTACACCGTTGGAGATGTAACTGGCGACAACCGTTTTACTTTCGAATCTAAAACCAACGGACACAAGCCAATGGATTTAGCCATGGAAGATATGTTTGGAAGTTCGCCTAAAACAATAATGACCGACATTACAGTTACTAGAAACTATAAAAACCCGAGATATAAAACTAAAAATTTACAAATTTATTTAGAGCAAGTGTTACAACTTGAGGCGGTAGCTTGTAAAGATTGGTTAACAAATAAAGTAGACCGCTGTGTTGGTGGTAAAGTAGCGAAACAACAATGTGTAGGTCCGTTACAAATCCCGCTTAATAATGTTGGTGTAATGGCACTAGATTTTAAAGGGAAAGAAGGTGTTGCAACATCTATTGGGCACTCGCCTATTTCGGGTTTAATTAATCCGGTTGCAGGAAGTAGAAATTCCATTACCGAAGCTTTAACAAACTTAGTTTGGGCGCCTTTAAAAGATGGATTACAATCGGTTTCATTATCAGCAAACTGGATGTGGCCTTGTAAAAACGAAGGTGAAGATGCCCGTTTGTATGAAGCCGTTAAAGCGATTTCAGAATTCGCCATTGATTTAGGAATTAATGTTCCAACAGGAAAAGATTCGCTTTCAATGAAGCAAAAATACCCTGATGGCGATGTTATTTCTCCTGGAACCGTTATTATTTCGGCTGGTGCAAATTGTAACGATATTACTAAAGTTGTAGAGCCTGTTTTTAAACAAAATGCTGGTAATGTTTACTATATTAATGTTTCGCAAGACGATTTTAAATTAGGCGGAAGTTCGTTCAATCAGGTTTTAAATACCATTGGAAACGAAGCGCCAATTGTAAAGGATGCTAGATATGTTAAAAATGTATTTAACACCATGCAATCTTTAATTGTAAACGAAAAAATTAAAGCTGGTCACGATGTAGCTTCTGGTGGCTTAATTACAACACTTTTAGAGCTTTGTTTTGCCGATGTAGATTTAGGAGCCGATTTAGATATTTCTAAATTAAATGAAGAAGATTCTATAAAAGTTTTATTTGCTGAAAATTCTGGACTTGTTTTTCAAACTGATGAATCGGTTGAAGCGATTTTATCTAAAAATAACATTGAATTTTTCAATATTGGTTCAGTTAACAATTCTGGAAATTTAACTATTAAAAATAACGACGATAATTTCACTTTCAATATTTCTAAAAACAGAGATGTTTGGTATAAAACTTCGTTCTTATTAGACCAAAAGCAAACTGCTAATGGTTTAGCTAAAAATCGATTTGAAAACTATAAAAATCAACCGCTTCAATATTCTTTCCCTAAACATTTTACTGCAAAATTACCTGTTATAGGGAAGACAAGACCCAAAGCAGCAATTTTACGCGAAAAAGGGTCTAACTCTGAGCGTGAAATGGCAAATGCCATGTATTTAGCTGGTTTTGATGTAAAAGATGTGCACATGACCGATTTAATTTCTGGTCGTGAAACTTTAGAAGATATTCAGTTTTTAGGAGCCGTTGGTGGTT
>NZ_JBATHX010000250.1:0-21072 GCF_049667265.1 Algibacter sp.
CTTTTATTTTGGCGTTGGCAAGCGTTGGATAATTGTGTGTAAAATAAATTGCCAGAGCAATTTGATTTTATAAAACAATCGAGCGCTTGGTAGCGGCTATTTTACATAACGGCTAATTATAGATACATAATGTTTTAAAAAACTCTGCGAAGCAAACCGCTTATTAGTTTAATGACCCAAGTTCCAATTATTCTTATGAAAACAAATGCTTCTGGGATATTTTACATAATACTACATTATAGCTATCAAATGGACTCCTCTCATAAAATACCAATGACAACATTTGTACTATAATTTATATTATGTAAAATAGAAAATATATTTAAGTACACTACTTTCTATTGTATTCAATAAATTGATACTTAATCAATTTATTGAATAGTATGTAAAATAGAAAATAAATTAGGTCTTATACTCTCAATTGTATTCCATAAATTGATACTTAATCAATTTATCGAATAGTATGTAAAATAGGATTTCCAATTAACAACTTACACTTTCTATTGTATTCAATAAATTGATACTCAATCAAATTATCAAATAGTATGTAAAATAGAAACTTTAATAAAGTACACCACTTTCTATTGTATTCCAAAAATTGATAATCAATCAATTTATTCAAATAATATGGCATACACTAAACAAAAACTAATCCGCTACTTGTGGAATAGATTTTATATGAGCATATACAACAATTCCACTAATGGTTGTTTCAGCTACGGCAGAATTCATTTTTATTCCTTTAACTGAATTAGTTTTACCTTTTGGAGAAATTGCAAATACATCATAAAAAATCTTATCATCATATATTGCTTTTATATGGATTATATTACCAGATTGACTAACACCTTTAACAGGTAAATATTTCCCATCTTCAGTAACAGCCTTAATATCTAATAAGTCTCCGAATTCGTCAATAGCCTTAACAGGATAATAATTTCTTTTATCAACTAACATCTTAATTGGTAGTCGATTACCTCTTACAAAAGCCTTCACATCAAGCAGACTTGTTTGTTTAGAATTCTGAATAGCTTTTACATCATAAACATTTCCATTTTTATCAATGGCCTTTATATTTAAAAACTTTAAATCTGGCCTAAACGCTTTTACATGCCATATGACTTCTTCAAACTCGTCTTTACTTTCCTTTGTGTTTTGAGAAAAACTTAAGTTGGTAAATAAGATAACTACCAAACAAAATATTGCACTTATTTTCATAATAGAATATTTAATAACATTAGTCAAAAATACTCATGAAAACTCATTTATATTATGACTAATGTCAGGTATATTCTAGTATAATTACTCCTGTTTTTATTTAAAACTAAAAAAAAACGACATGGTTTAGAGCCTAAATAAAATTGCTATAGCCACTCCAAAAAATAGGTCATCATTTCCTCTTTCAAATCATAATGCATTTTTATATAAGTTCGCATGTCATCTTTTAATGTATGTTGTTCATTCATTAATCGACCATCAATAGATTCATTAAAATCTGCTGTATGAATGTTATTCATTCTATTTTTAATGCGATGCATCAATTTTGATATGGCATCTTTTTCAATCATAATTCTATTTTGGAAATTTTCTAACGGAATTGTCGCTCTTTTTCCAAATTCTCTACTCGCTATTTCTTCTAGCTTTTCTTGAAACGTGTCCATTTCATTAAAATGAAAACGTAACTCTCTTCTCCAAGTTTCTAAATTGAACTTTAAATCGCTTAAATATGATACTTTAGTTTGCATATGATTTGTGTTTTATATTATACTTCTACTTTCTCTAATTGTTTTACTAATTCCATTTGAACATTTGCCGGCACAGGTTGGTACGATGCAAACGCATTTTTAAATGTAGCGCGTCCTTGTGTTAGCGATCTTAAATCGGTTGAATACCCATATAATTCAGCCGCTGGCGTGATGGTTTTTAAAATCTGGTAATTATTGCTACTCTCAATACCTTGTATTATGGATCTTCTGGATTGTAAATCGGTCATCACACTACCAATCATTTCCTCAGGCACTTTTACAACTAATTCATTGGTGGGTTCTAATAATTTAGGATTCGATTTTAAAAAGGCTGCTTTAAAGGCATGAGCTCCAGCTATTTTAAAAGAAATATCGTTAGAGTCTACCGAGTGCATCTTGCCATCATAAACCATAACCCGCAAGTCTCTTACATACGAACCTGTTAGCGGACCATCTTCCATAACTTCTAAAACACCTTTCATAATAGATGGTAAATACCGCTGATCAATAACACCACCAACAATACAGTTATAAAAAATGAGCTTTCCACCCCAAGGCAATTCAATATCTTCTTTCCCTCTTAAACTAAAACCTTCTGGCTCAGGCATGCCTTCATACCAAGGTTCAATTTTCATGTGTACTTCACCAAATTGTCCGGAACCACCAGATTGTTTTTTATGCTTATAACTAGCTGTTGACGGACGTTGAATGGTTTCTCGATAAATAATTTTTGGCTTTTCAAATTCTGCCTCAATGCCATAAACATGTTTTAATGTCCAATCGATTGTAGCTAAATGTAACTCACCTTGGCAGCCTAATAATTGCTGTTTTGATTCTTTTGAATATTCCAAAACAGCTGTTAAATCTTGACTATGAATTTTTTTAAGGGCCTCAATTAGTTTTTCTTCATCCTTTTTTTCGATTGCTGTCACACTTTTTCTAATTCTAGGCTCTGGGAATTTAATGGGTTTTATGGTTGTTTTACTTTTTTCATTTCTTAAAGTATCGTTCGTATCGGTAAACTTTAATTTTAAAGTGGCGCCAATATCACCTACCGTTAATTTATTAACTGGTTGCCGCTCTTTACCATCCATGATAAACAATTGGTTGATAGTTTCAGTTTCATTATTTCTTGGGTTTACCAATTTATCGTTCAATTTAACTTCTCCCGATTTTACTTTAAAAAAGGTAATCTGACCCAAATTAGGTTGATGAATGGTTTTAAAAACGAATAAGGCTGTTGGCGTTTTAATATCGCGCTTTAAAATGTCACCTTCTACACTTTGTTCTTCATTTAATTCGGACGCTGCTGGAGCTACATTATCAATAAAGCCCATTAATCTGCCTGTTCCCATATCATTTAATGCAGACACGCAAAAAACAGGAAACAGCTCATGATTCAGCATGCCGGCTTTTATTCCTTGTCGCATTTCATCTTCATTGAGCGTGCCTTTTTCAAAAAATAATTCTAATAATTTATCATCATTTTCAGCAGCTTTTTCTACTAACTCATTATGAAGCTTATTAGCAAGTTCTAGATACTCCTCAGGAATTTTTAATTTTTCTGGCTTCCCTCCTTCAGGTTTAAACTTGTAGAGTTTCATTTTTAAAACATCAATAATACCTTGAGCGCCATCAATTTTTACTGGGAATTGCATTTTTACAGCATGATTGCCTACGAGTTCATTAATACTATTAAAACTTTCCTGAAACTTTAAATTAGGATGGTCAATTTGATTAATGACAAATAGCGTTGCCTTTCTATATTTATCAATATAATTCCAAATAATTTCAGTACCCACTTCCACGCCTTGCCTACCATTAATAACAGTAACAACGGTATCTGCCACACTTATTGACGAAATTATTTCACCTATAAAATCATCCAAACCTGGTGTGTCTATAATATTTATTTTATAATTACGCCACTCGGTGTGTAAAGGAGTGGCGAATATGGATGCATTTCTTTCATGTTCAATATCATGATAGTCTGAAACGGTATTATGATTCTCTACGGTTCCTCTCCTATTTATTAAACCAGCCTCAAACAGCATGGTTTCAGATAAGGTTGTTTTTCCACAATAATGCGCACCTACTAACACAATATTTTTAATATGTTTTTCATCAAATACTTTCATGTTTCATGGATTAAAAGTTCATCTTATAAAACTAGTGCATCTTAGTTTTTAAAAAAATGACTTATGTCATTAAAATGAAGTAGTTAACTAAAAAAAGGTTGTTAAATTTAACCTAAAATGATAATTCTTAGGTATTTCACTATATATTTGTATTCCCTTTATTTATTCAAGAATGAAACCGAAAAATAAATCTAAAACCGAGAAATCTCGGCTTCAATTATTACACCAGTATTATAGCTATACTGGATTCTATACGTTTGTTTGGCAGGCAGTTAAAAAAGCATTACCATATATTATTGCCATTATTATAGCTGTATTTACTTTAAATTATTTCTTTAGCATTAATGAAGCATTAATTCATTTAACCGAAATTTTGCCAGCATATGGTGTTTTAAGTTTCTTTTTTGTGTCTGAAACACTTTTAGGGCTTGTTCCTCCAGAAATTTTTATAGCCTGGTCGGGTAAAATGTACAGTCCTTGGTTTTATTTAGGCGTATTATCGGTGTTATCTTATGGCGGTGGTTTATTGGCATATTGGATGGGACGTTCCATTACTAAAATGCCTACAGTTCATAATTACCTAGAAACGAAAATGGAAAAGCAACTTAAAAACTCTAAAAAATGGGGTGGCTTTTTAATTATGGTTGGCGCGGTATTGCCGCTACCCTTTTCTATTGCTTGTATGGCGGCCGGTATTATTGAATTTCCTTTTAAAAATGTGATGCTTTACGGTACCTTACGTTTTGTTCGTTTTGCTATTTACGGACTTATCATTTTCAATGTCTTGTAGTAATTAAATTTTCTTCTCTAAACACGGAAACTATTCTTCATAAATAAAGCAAAAGTTCTTTTTGAAGCTTATTTTTGCACAAAATTAAAACAGCATGTTTTCATCATTAAATATATTTAGAATAGTAGCTATTTTAGAAGGTGTTTCATATATCCTTCTTTTGTTTATTGCAACGCCAATCAAATATTTACAAGGCGATCCGCAGTATGTTAAGCTTTTAGGAATGCCACACGGTATTTTATTTATGGCGTACGTGGCTTTAGCATTTCTTTTCAAAAAAGAATTTTCTTGGAATAATAAAGAATTTTTGATTGTGCTTATTGCTTCAATAATTCCTTTCGGAACGTTTTATATAGATAGAAAATATCTAAAATCTGTAAAAAATTAATGACATCCTATAAACATATTTTATTCGACTATTTAGTGTCTTTGGGTACTAATGATGTTATGGCTAAGTATTTAAATATGATAGCCTTATTAGTTGCATTATTGCTAATTATTTTTATCGCAGATTTTATTATCCGTAAGTTATTAATTGGTGTTTTTGGCCAGTTTGCTACCAAATCAAAAACAAATTTTGATGACTATTTAGTAGCCAATAAAGTACCTCGAAATATAGCGCACATCGTACCTTTTCTAATTGCATTAAACTTTGCGCCTATTGTTTTTTACGATTTCCCAAATTCCGATATTATAATAGAAACCATTCTTCAGGTTTTTGCTATTATATTAACGCTTTGGATTGTTAGAAGTTTACTAAACACCCTTAAAGATTACTTTAAAACACTACCAGGTTTAAAAGATAAACCTATTGATAGTTACATTCAAGTCTTTATGATTTTTGCTTGGATTGTTGGTTTCCTATCTGCCATAGCCATTATAACTGGAATTGAATTTATAAAGTTCGTTACCGGAATGGGTGCGATATCTGCCGTAGTTATTTTGGTTTTTAAAGATACTATCATGGGTTTTGTTGCCAGTATTCAAGTGTCTATAAACGATATGGTTCGTATTGGCGATTGGATTACTTTTGAAAAATATGGCGCCGATGGTGATGTTATTGAAATCAATTTAGCCACAGTAAAAGTACAGAATTTCGATAAAACCATTACCACCATTCCAACCTATGCCTTAATATCAGACTCGTTTAAAAATTGGCGTGGTATGACGGATTCTGATGGACGACGAATTAGGAGAGCCTTGATTATCAAGCAAGATGGTGTAAAATATTTATCCGAAGCAGAAGTTGAAAAACTTAAAAGTATTCAACTTATTTCATCGTATTTGGAAACCAGACAGAAGGATATTTCAACCTATAACAGTACAAACAACATTGATAAAACCTTGTTGTTAAATGGACGAAACCTTACCAACCTTGGTGTTTTTAGAAAATATATAGATAGTTATTTAAGAAATCATTCTGCCATCAATAAAGATATGATGATTATGGCGCGTCAATTAGCACCAACCACACAAGGTATTCCATTAGAAATTTATGCATTTAGCAGCGATAAACGTTGGGAGAATTACGAATACATTATGGCTGATATTTTCGATCATCTATTAGCGGCCCTGCCCTATTTTGAATTAGAAGTTTTTGAGTTACCAAGTCATTCTAGTTTTAAAAATTCATTAAACTAAGTTTGTCAAATTAAACTTCATTGTCAGGTTGAGCGCAGTCGAAACCTCATAAATATTATAGATTAAAGCAAAAAACCCTGTAAAATATAAATTCTACAGGGTTTTATATATGTTTTAATCTAAGTTTAGATATTACTAGCCAACCAGTCACCAACTTCTTTAGTACCGTAAGCTTTTCCGCCATCAGCTAAATCTTCAGTAACCATGCCTTTTTCTAAAGCACTATTAACAGCATCTCTAATCGCTTTGCCTTCTTCCATTAATCCGAAGTTCTCAAACATCATTGCAGCCGATAAAACCGTAGCCATTGGATTAGCAATATTCAATCCAGTTGCTTGTGGGTACGATCCGTGAATAGGCTCAAATAAACCAATATCAGATCCTAAAGATGCCGATGGCATTAATCCCATCGATCCAGAAATAACCGAAGCTTCATCTGTTAAAATATCACCAAATAAGTTTTCAGTAATCAACACATCATAGCTATTTGGCCATTGTACGAAACGCATCGAAACCGCATCAACAAACTCATAACTCACTTCAACCTCAGGATAATCTTTTTCCATCGCTTGAACCGTTTCTCTCCACAAACGAGATGTTTCCAAAACGTTAGCTTTATCAACACAACATAATCGCTTAGAACGTGTCATCGCTAATTCAAAACCTTTTTTAGCCAAACGTTGCACTTCAGCACGCGTATAAACACAGTTGTCAAAGGCCGTTTCTCCACCATCTCTTCTACCCTTTTCACCAAAGTAAATACCGCCAGTAAGCTCACGTAAAAACACCAAATCGGTACCTTCAATACGTTCTCTTTTTAGTGGCGATTTATCTAATAACGACGGAAACGTAAACGTTGGACGCACATTAGCAAACAAGCCTAAAGCCTTACGCATTTTTAACAAACCTTGCTCCGGACGTACCTTTGCAGACGGATCATTATCAAAACGCGGATGTCCAATAGCACCAAATAACACAGCATCAGAACTTTTACAAATTTCATGAGTTTCATCTGGGTAAGGTTCCCCAACAGCATCAATTGCCGCAGCACCTGTCAATGCAGGTCTCCAGTTTAATTCATGTCCAAATTTCTTTGCTACAGCATCGCTCACTTTTACAGCTTGATCTATAACTTCTGGTCCAATTCCGTCTCCGGCTAAAAGGGCAATATTTAATTTCATTGTATTTATTTTAATCTTTTAATAATCATTTTTATTTGGGCGTTACCTAAATCCTGAATTTAGTTCAGGACCTAGGTCGGGCTTTACGTTCCAATCTTTTTTGTGTTTAACCCTGCGACTGCGCTCAGGGTGACACAAAAAAGGATTTCCACTACAATCCCTGCCTGCCGGCAGGCAGGCCTAACGCGGGTCAGCCCGCAATCGTCAGTTCTCAGTAAGCGGTCAATACTTATCCGCAAACAAGCTAACTTCATGCTTCAAACTTCAAACTCCTAACTCACCACAATATTCAACATCTTCTCAGTAGCTTTAATAGCCGAAACCGTTTGGTCACTATCTAAACCACGAGTTTTAAATTCTTTTTCAGCACTCTTCCAAGTAATAATCGTTTCACATAACGCATCCGAATTACTTCCAGGAGGTATTCTCACCGCATAATCAATTAACTTTGGCAATATCACATTTTTCCTTTTAAAAATACTTTTTACAGCATTCATAAACGCATCATATTGTCCATCACCTTGCGCATGCTCTTCAAAAGTCTCGTTTTCAATAGTAATAGAAACCGTTGTTGAAGGTTTTAAACCTTTAGAATGTGTTAATACATAAGAGTTCACTTTTACCTTTTCTTCATAGGTTCTATCTAAAACATCCGAAATAATATAAGGCAAATCCTCTTTTGTAACCACCTGTTTTTTATCGCCTAATTCAATAATACGTTGCGTTACTTTCTTTAAGTCTTCATCATTAAGCTGAAGTCCTAATTGCTGCAAGTTCTTTTGAATATTAGCTTTCCCAGACGATTTCCCTAAAGCATATTGGCGTGTTCTACCAAAACGCTCAGGCATTAAATCGCTGAAATATAAATTATTTTTATTATCACCATCGGCATGAATCCCAGCAGTTTGCGTAAATACATTGGCACCAATAATAGGTTTATTGGCAGGAATCATAACTCCTGAAAAGTTTTCAACCAATTTACTTACGGTATAAAGCATCTTTTCATTTACACCAACTTTAATTTCTGGCATAAAATCATTTATTACAGCAATCGTGCTAGACATTGGTGCATTTCCTGCGCGTTCGCCCATGCCATTTACGGTTAAATGTAAACCATCAGCACCAGCTCTTAAACCTTCCATAACGTTTGCTACGCCCAAATCATAATCATTATGCGCATGAAAATCAAAATGCAAATTCGGGTAGGTATCTTTTATTTCTTTTACAAAATCAAACGATTCTTTAGGCGTTAAAACACCCAAAGTATCTGGTAGCATAATGCGCTTAACTGGTTGCGTTGCCAAAAAGGCTAAATATTCAAAAACATAGGCTTTAGAATTCCGCATGCCATTACTCCAATCTTCCAAATAAACATTGGTATAAATACCATTTTTATTTGCAAAATCTATATTCTCTTTTATTTCACTAAAGTGTTGATAAGGAGTCTTTTTAAGCTGATGAGTTAAATGATTTAACGAACCTTTAGTAAGTAAGTTTTGAACCTTTGCACCAGCGTCAACCATCCATTTTATGGAAATGCCTTTATCAACAAAAGTTAGCACTTCTACTTTGTCAAGATAATCGTTTTCTGAAGCCCATTCGGTAATTTCCTTAACGGCTTGAAGTTCGCCTTCAGACACACGAGCAGACGCAATTTCAATACGATCTACTTTTAATTCTTCAAGTAAAAGTTTGGCAATAGTAAGTTTCTCAGAAGCAGAAAACGACACGCTCGAGGTTTGTTCACCATCGCGCAATGTCGTATCCATTATTTCTATGTGCTTAACGCTCATGTTTTAGAAAGGGCGAGTTTCAGTAAATGTTTCAATCTCACTTTTCATACTTTGTAAATAGTCGATATCATCAAAACCATTTAACATGTTTCCTTTTTTGTATCCATTAATGTCAAAAGACTCTTTTGAACCAGAAGATAATAAGGTGATGGTTTGAGCTTCTAAGTTAATTTCTAACTCAGTATTTGCATCTGCATAAATAGCTTCAAAAATCTCATCAGCAAATTCAGGACTAATTTGAACCGGCAATACACCAATATTCAAACAGTTATTCTTAAAAATATCTGCAAAGAAACTAGACACTACACAACGGAAACCATAATCGTAAACCGCCCAAGCAGCATGCTCTCTTGAAGATCCAGAACCAAAGTTCTTACCTCCTACTAGAATTTTTCCTTTGTAAATAGGGTTATTTAAAACAAAATCTTGTTTAGGTGTATTATCACCATTATATCTCCAATCACGGAATAAGTTATCTCCAAAACCTTCACGTTTTGTAGCTTTTAAAAAACGTGCTGGTATAATTTGATCGGTATCTACATTCTCAATTGGTAATGGAACTGCAGTACTCGTTAATGTTGTAAATTTATCGTAAGCCATGTTTAATAAGTTTAAAGTTCAATATTAAATATTCAAAGTCTTGAAGTCCATTAATATTTTACTTTTTAATTTAATTTTTATACTAGTTTTTAAAAGCCCCCTTCTGTGGTTTGGGGGATTAAAGTAAATCTCTTGGGTCAGTTACAACACCAGTAACGGCAGCTGCAGCAGCAACTAATGGACTAGCCAATAAGGTTCTTGATCCTGGTCCTTGACGACCTTCAAAGTTTCTATTTGATGTACTGACTGCATATTTTCCAGCTGGTACTTTATCATCATTCATAGCTAAACAAGCAGAACAACCTGGTTCTCTTAAAACAAAACCAGCTTCTTCAAAAATATCAAGCAACCCTTCTTTTTTAATTTGTTCTTCAACAATATGCGAACCTGGAACTAACCAAGCCGTAACATTATCAGCCTTTTTTCTTCCTTTTACAATAGATGCGAACGCTCTAAAATCTTCAATACGACCATTAGTACAACTACCAATAAAAACGTAATCGATTTTCTTTCCAATCATTTGTTCATTTTCAGCATATCCCATGTAAGCTAAAGACTTATCATAAGTTGCTTTTCCGCCTCCAGCATTTGCAGCCGTTGGAATTTTGTTTGAAATCCCCATTCCCATACCTGGATTTGTTCCGTAGGTAATCATAGGTTCAATATCAGCAGCATCAAATGTTAATTCTTTATCAAAAACAACACCGTCATCCGTTTTTAAAGTTTTCCAGTATGCCATTGCAGAATCCCAATCTGCTCCTTTTGGAGTTTTTGGACGCCCTTTTATATAATCAAATGTTTTCTGATCTGGAGCAACCATACCACCACGAGCACCCATCTCAATAGATAAGTTACAAACAGTCATACGCCCTTCCATAGTCATGTTTTCAAAAACATCACCTGCATATTCTACAAAATATCCTGTAGCACCAGAAGTTGTTAGTTGCGAAATAATATATAAACCAACATCTTTAGGTGTCACACCTTTATTTAATGCACCATTAACGCTAATACGCATTTTCTTTGGTTTAGGTTGCATGATACATTGTGTTGTTAATACCATTTCAACTTCCGAAGTACCAATTCCGAATGCAATAGCACCAAAAGCACCATGAGTTGATGTATGTGAATCTCCACAAACAATTGTAGCGCCAGGAAGTGTTATACCGTTTTCCGGACCTACAACATGCACAATACCATTATTTTGATGCCCTAAACCCCAATGGCTAATGCCATATTTATTAGCATTATCTTCTAATGTTTTTAACTGATTAGCAGATAATGGATCTTGAACTGGTAAATGTTGATTTATTGTTGGTGTATTATGATCGGCAACAGCGAAAGTACGCTCTGGATATAAAACACTTAAACCTCTACTCTCTAATCCTACAAAAGCCACAGGACTAGTAACTTCGTGAATTAAATGACGGTCAATATATAATACATCTGGTCCATCTGCAATGCTTCGCACCATATGCGAATCCCATACTTTGTCAAACAATGATTTGCTCATAAATATTAATTTTTTTTAAGGAATACAAAGTTAATTTATATTACAGATAATCGAAACTTTAGACCACCTTGATATTAAATTTTTATAAAATATATAATGGAAGTATAAATCATTGCATTTTATGCAATAAAAACAAATAATTGATTACAATTTATAAAGATAAATTAAGCTAAATGCCTATAATCTGTCTTTTACGTATTCAACTTTAGTTTTTCCGTGTGGTAAAACATGACCATCTGGACCAATATTCACCATAACGATATTTGAAATGGTTATAATGGTTTCTCTGGTCATCATATTTCTAACCTCACAACTTAAAGTGAGCGATGCTTTTCCAAAATTAACAGCCTTAATTCCAATTTCTATTACATCACCTTGCTTTGCAGATGCTCTAAAATCAATTTCACTAATATATTTTGTTACTACTTTTTGATTTTCTAATTGAACAATGGCATATAATGCTGCCTCTTCATCAATCCAATCTAATAATCGCCCTCCAAACAAAGTCCCATTGGCGTTTAAATCTTCTGGCTTAATCCATTTTCTGGTGTGAAATCTCATACTTTCCAATACTTTTTTATCTAAAATCTATTAAGCTATAAAGGTAAAGAAAAAGTTGAATGTTGATAACCTCGTTAACAATTATAAATTAACCATTTAAATACCTGCTAGATATTCAATATTTTTATTGAAAATCTACAAAAATGGACTCCAGACAATTTAACCTTAAAAACATTAGGCCAGAATTTTTAAGCGCTACAATAAATGATACCATGAGTAATGATGAGCGTTTCCAGAATTTGGTTTTGCGCCCTGTTATTAAATTTCAAAACGATTTATTAATTGAAGTGTTTAGAAACTATATAGCAAAACATAAATCGGTTTTTTATGATTTGTCGCTAGAAAAACGCATAGAATATATTGAAAATGCCATTCAAAAAGACATGAAACTTCGAAACTCCATGAAAGGCATGATTATAGGTGTTTTTACGGTTGAAGAGTATTTGATTTATATTAAAAATTCTTCAGCTTTAAATAAACGTATGATGACTATTGTTAAGGACCGATTAATAGGCCATATTCAGGTTTTTGAAAATTCGGAACTTTTAATCGCTATATAAAATCCTTTAATGACAACAAAACAACAGCTTTTGCAAGTTTGTAATGAACGTGTAGACAAACGCATTAACGATTACAAGGAAGAAATAAATTTAATTAAGGAATCGATTGAAAGCAATGATAAAGGCGATTCTGACGAAGACGATGCAGGTAATGGGAAATTGCAGAATGACCTTGAAAAAAACCTAGAACATCTAAATGATGCTCAGAAAACCAAAGAATATTTAAAACAAATTAAAACGAATATTAACTTTGAAACTGCTGTTTTAGGAAGCCTTGTTAAAACAGAAACCATGAACTTTTACCTTTCTACAGGTATCGGAAAGATAGTGCTTGATAATGTTGACTATTATGCCATTTCGCTGAGCTCACCAATTGCACAACTTCTTAAAAACAAAACCAAAAACGATCGTTTTGAGTTTAATCAAACAAAATATGTAATTATTGATATTATATAAGCGAAACACCGTTTAAATCAGTAGTAAGCACATCGCTCATATAATCAAAAAATGGGCGAATTGCTTTAAAAGCGGTATCAACTTCATTTAAAAAATTAGCGTCTAAAACCTCTTTGTCGGTATATTTTTTAGTGAAAATATATTGTTTCTTCTTTATTAAATCTATGGCTTCATGATCTTTATCAAACCCTCTAGGAGCCGATTTCACTTCATCACCAACAAAGGTATTTCCCCAAACAGCATTAAACTTTTTGTTCGAAAGAATGTCTCTAATTTCCGAATCGTCCATTTCAAATTCTTTACGGATTCGCAATAAATCTTCTTTGTTAGGTTCCCAAAAACCTGTAGCAATAAAACTTTCATTATTTGGTTGAATATGCAAGTAATAACCACCTCTTAATCTGGGCTTTAATCTATTAAATGATCCTCCAAAATGTGTTTTATAAGGCAGTTTATTTTTTGAAAAACGGACATCACGATAAATTCTGAACATTTTCATTTTATCAACTTCATCGTGTTTATTTAGGTTTTCAAAAACAGAGTGATACACCTTTTTTACTTCCTTTTCTATAGATTTAAATTCAGGCTTATTATCATTAAACCAATCGCGATTATTATTTTTTTCTAGTTTATTGAAAAAAGTGAAGACTGATTTTGGTATAATTGGACTCATAGAAAATTACTTTTTTATAAAAATACAAAAAGCCCTAAATTATTAGGGCTTTTTGAATTAATGTTATTTAAATTTTAATCATTTGTTTCAGCAAAAATATAGGTTTTAGTTTCTATACTATCCATTTTTTCATCATAATATTGAATTACAAAATGACCAACCTTATTAAAATATCCAATACCAGAATAGGTATCGCCTTTTACTAAATAATGCCCATTTGCATTGGTGTTCAAAGCTTTTTCAATAGGGACAAATACGGATTCATTCTTTTTAAAAGCAATATCAAATCCTCGATTACTAGGCTTAAATAAATAATTTTCTTCACCAATTTTATAATATGTTTCACTTGTTAAAACATCATAGTCATCATCATCATCATTATCTGCCATTATCATTTTTTCTACTTTTGAAGTGGCGTTAACACGTTCTTGATTTACTTTGTTTTTATCGTTTTCATCTAGTTCTATCGATGTTGTTTCTCTGGTTATGACCTTTAATTTTTTCTCAGTTGTCTTTTCCGCATCCTTAACTTTTACAGTTTTAATTTCAGATTCTTCTTTTATGTCTACTTGTTTTTCTTGCGCGATTGCAGCATTAGTAAATAATAATAATGTGCATATAAATATTAAGTTTTTCATTTTTGTTAAATTTTAGTTTATAATTTTATTTAATGATTCTTTTTCTTAGGATTAATATCCCATACTATGTTTTAAAAGGTTTATAAATTAATCTTCATTATTTCTTAAAAACGCCTCGAATAAGCGATAACACAAATAATACTAAGAACACAAAGAAAAATATTTTTGCTATTCCAGCCGATGCTCCTGCAATATCACTAAAGCCTAAAACTCCAGCTATTAAGGCTATTATAATAAACGTGATTGTCCAACGTAACATAATTTATAGTTTTATTGATTAATATTTGTTTTTTGAGAATTAACTCGGATTAATACAATACAAATATCGGGAATGAATGAAAGAACCTTGTTACAAGGTTATCGGTATAATTTATATAATTCACATAAATTGAAGAGTAATAAATTGTTAACCAAGTGTTTATGTGAACTTAATGTTTTTTAGAATTAACCCCGAAGCTGGTGCTATATAATCCATTTTTACATTGCTATCGGGTTTTAAGCTATTTTCTATATCTTGAAGTGTCAATTTCCCTTTTCCTAAATCGATAAGTGTCCCCATCATGAGTCGGATTTGATTTCTCATAAAACCTTTACCTCTAACTCTTAAAATGTAGGATTTCTCAGGAAAGTAATTGGCCGTATATATATTATTCTCTACCAATTCACAAGTTTCAATGGCTCTAGTATAAACACCATTATCTGTAGGTTTGTAGCAATAGGATTTTAAATAATTTTCACCTTCAAAAAGTTTTGCGCCTTGTTTCATAAGATCGATGTTTAATTCATCTAGAATAGTTGTCATTATTGGAGCACAAAATGGATGACATTTTTCACCAAATGCAAAAAGATATAAATATTCTTTAATTTTTGAATTATTAATGATATTGAATTTAGCATCAACTTCTTTTATAGACAAGGCTCTAATGTCTTGAGGAAGATTGGTATTAAAAAGCTCTAGAAAAGCAGTTTCGTCTTCAATATTGTGTTTTAAAAACAACTCAAAATAAGCACTTTCAGCTGACACCATAGCATCCGTTCTTCCCGAACTTAAACTTTTAAAATACTTACCTTCCAAAATATAATTTAATGTTCTATCCACCATTAAATGTAAGGTTTTCACATCTGGTTGCTTTTGCCAACCATGAAAACGATAGCCCAAATATTGGATATTTATAACGTAAAAGTATTTTTTCATTTTTGATTAAAAATAGATTTTGAAATTAGGTTATTTATTGAATGTGACAAAAAAATTATACATTGTATTATTATTTACTAACTAAAACATTAAAATTATGACAACAAATACCACAAATAAACCACCAATTTGGTTTTGGATTGTAAGCGTTATTGCCGTGATATGGAACGCCATGGGAGTAAATGCGTATTTACAACAAGCTTACAATACTGAAAGTTACCGCGCCATGTATTCGGAAGAACAATTAGAAATTGCTGCAAGTATGCCAACTTGGATTACTGCGGCATTCGCCATAGCCGTTTTTGCCGGTGCCATTGCTGCTATCGGGCTTTTATTAAGAAAAAGTTGGGCTGTAAAACTATGGCTAGTATCATTAATTGCTGTAATTGTTCAAATGGGTTATGTTTTAATGAAAGGCTACGAATCTGATATGATTATGACCATTATGATTATTGCATTCGCTTTATTGTTTTTTTGGTTCTCTAGAATGAGTGAAGCAAAAGGATGGTTATCTTAAAAAGATAATTTTATATAATAAAAAAAGCATTAGAAAATACTAATGCTTTTTTTTGTTATTTATGTCTTCCTTTAAGTTCTTCTTCAATATCCTTTAAAGTGAATCCTTTCGCTTGCAACAGCATTAAGTAATGAAACAAAAGATCTGCTGATTCGTATAAGAACAATTCATCGTTATTATCCATGGCTTCAATAACGGTTTCTACAGCCTCCTCACCTACTTTTTGAGCAATCTTATTGATTCCTTTTGAAAATAGACTTGCTACATAAGATTTATTGGTGTCTTTATTTGCAACACGTTCTGAAATAATAGCTTCAAGCGTTGAAAAGAACCCATAATTAGATGTGTTTTTTTCGGCCCAACAGGTATCAGTTCCTTTATGACAAGTTGGTCCAACTGGTTTTACTTGAATTAAAAGCGAATCATTATCGCAATCATTCTTAATATCTATAAGGTTTAAAAAATTACCACTTTCTTCACCTTTCGTCCATAAACGTTGTTTACTTCTACTAAAAAATGTTACTTGTTTTGTTTCAATCGTTTTTTGATATGCGGCTTCATTCATATAGCCCAACATCAACACATTTTTTGTAGTTGCATCCTGAATGATTGCTGGGACTAGTCCGTTTTGGTCGTATTTAATATTCATATTTTTTTGACTTTCCTGCGAAGGCTGGAATCTAATTTTTATTATTATTTTATAGTGGATTCCGCAACAAGAGCGGAATGACACAATTTATTTAAATGCGTACTTCTATATGATTCTTTTTTAATTCTTTTTTTAATTCTGGAATAGGAATTTCACCAAAATGAAATACACTTGCAGCCAAAGCGGCATCAGATTTTCCATCTTTAAATGTATCTATAAAATGTTGCACATTTCCGGCTCCACCAGAAGCGATAATTGGAATATTCAGCTCTTCAGATAATTTAGCCAACGCCTCATTTGCAAAACCGTTTTTTGTTCCATCATGATTCATTGAAGTGAATAAAATCTCTCCAGCTCCTCTTTTTTCTACCTCTTTAGCCCATTCAAACAAATCGATATCTGTTGGGATGCTTCCACCTGCTAAATGTACAAGCCATTGTCCATCAACTTCCTTTGCATCAATAGCTACAACAACACATTGACTTCCAAATTTATTAGATAATTCATTAATTAATTCGGGTCTTTTAACTGCAGAGGAGTTAATCGATACTTTGTCTGCACCACATTGTAATAATGCATCTACATGCTCAACACTTGAAATACCACCACCAACAGTAAACGGAATATTAACTTGTTCGGCTACATGCAAAACCATTTCTAAAGTGGTTCCGCGACCCTCTAAAGTTGCAGAAATATCTAAAAACACTAATTCATCCGCTCCTTGATCAGCGTATTGTTTTGCTAATTCAACAGGATCTCCGGCATCGCGTAAATCAACGAAGTTAACACCTTTTACGGTGCGTCCGTTTTTAATATCTAAACAGGGTATAATTCTTTTTGTTAGCATATTTTTAAGTTAAAAATTAAATATAAAAAGTTAGAAGTAAGTTTCCATTGGCATCAATTTTTAATATTTAACTTTTAATATTTTATATTTTGTTATACAAATTTTTCTAAATCGTAAAGACTGATTCTGTTTTCATAAATAGCTTTACCAATAATAACACCTTCACACCCCAATTCTTTCAGTTTTGGTAGTTCATCAATATGAGATATGCCACCAGATGCAATCAATTTTATAGATTGTCCACTACTGCTATTGCTGCATTCATCAATAATCTCTTTATACAAATCAAACGACGGACCTTCTAACATCCCATCCTTTGAAATATCAGTACAAATAACATACTGAATGCCTTTCTTTTGATATCCTTTTATAAACGGAATAACATCCTCTTTACTCTGCTCCATCCAACCACTTATGGAAATTTTTCCAGCGTCACTATCTGCTCCCAAAATAATTTTGTTTCCACCATATTTAGAAATCCAGCCTTCAAATGTACTCGCATCTTTTACCGCTATACTTCCTCCTGTAATCTGCCTAGCTCCTGAATTAAAAGCAATATGTAAATCTTCGTTAGTTTTTAAACCACCTCCAAAATCAATTTTTAATTTAGTTTTTGATGCAATTTGTTCCAATACTTTATAATTCACAATGTGTTTGGCCTTAGCACCATCTAAATCTACTAAATGCAAGTATTCTATTCCAGAAGCTTCAAACATTTTGGCAACTTCTAAAGGGTTTTCATTATAGATTTTTTTAGTCTCATAATCTCCTTTTGTTAAGCGGACACATTTTCCATCGATGATATCTATTGCTGGTATTATTCTCATAATTAATATTAAAGGTTAAATATAAAATATTAAAAGTTAGTTGCGTTTTTGATTTTTCTTAGCAGTATTGATGGATGCCACCGTTATTGCTAATAATTCTTTTCCTTCCCTTTTTAAAATCGAAATTTCTTGAATATGTTCTGGAAGTATTTCCTCAAATATCTCTAACCAATACACACTTTCATCTGCTTCCTCTTCTACAATTTTAAGTTTGTTAATAAAATCTGCTGTAGATTTTGCCCGTTGAGAAGCACGATAATTAGCACCTACAGAGCTTGAACTTCTTATTAATTGATTAACAAAAGCGTTATATTCTCTAGATTTAGGAACTTTAAAGCAAAATTGCCAACAGCCTAAAGCAAATCTTTTCGTTCTTTCAATAATTTCGTTTTTCATCAATCTTTAAGTTTTTACTTCTAATATTTAATATCAAATATTTAATATTTTACCTTAAAGCGCTAAAAAGTTTTTTAATATTTGTTCTCCTGCTAAACTGCTTTTTTCTGGGTGAAATTGAACACCATAAAAGTTTTCATGCTGTAAGGCTGAAGCATAATTTAGTCCATAATCTGTTTTAGCGATAGTTTCTTTGCAATGTTCTGCATAATAACTGTGAACTAAATACATGTATTCGTTTTCTTTAATGCCTTTAAATAAATCAGACTTTAGGTCTTTAATAACATTCCATCCCATTTGAGGCACTTTCACATCGTTTGAAAAACGTTTTACATGGGACTGAAAGATCCCTAAACCTTTTGTATTTCCTTCTTCGGTTGACAAGCAAAGCAATTGCATACCTAAACAAATGCCTAATACAGGCTGTTTTAAAGTTGGAATCAATTTATCTAAACCACTTTCTTTCAACATAGCCATAGCTGTACTAGCCTCACCGACTCCTGGGAAAATAATTTTATCGGCTGCTCTAATTTCCTCAGGATCATTCGATAAAATGGCATCAACTCCCAATCTTTTAAAGGCAAATTGTATGCTTTTAATGTTTCCCGCACCGTAATTTATTATGACTAATTTCAATTTATTTTCGATTTACAATTTTCGATTTACGATTATATAATCGTAATTCAAAAATCTGAATTCTTAAATTTTTAAAGCATTCCTTTTGTTGATGGTAAAAACATTTTATTTGCATCTCTTTTTACGGCCATTTTCATGGCTTTTGCAAAGGCTTTAAAAATACCTTCTATTTTATGATGTTCATTTGTGCCTTCTGCTTTTATGTTTAAATTACATTTGGCCCCATCGGTAAACGATTTAAATAAATGGAAAAACATTTCTGTTGGCATATCACCAATTTTTTCACGTTTAAATTCTGCATCCCATTCTAACCAATTTCTTCCTCCAAAATCAACCGCTACTTGCGCTAAACAATCATCCATTGGTAAACAGAAACCGTAACGTTCTATTCCTAATTTATTTCCTAAAGCTTTATTGAATAATTCGCCTAAAGCAATCATTGTATCCTCAATGGTATGGTGTTCATCTACTTCTAAATCGCCATCAACTTTAATAGTTAAATCCATGGCACCGTGACGACCAATTTGATCTAACATGTGGTCGAAAAAAGACAAACCAGTATCGATATTATTCTTGCCAGAACCATCTAAATTTAATTTTATATATATCTGAGTTTCATTGGTATTACGTGTTATTTCTTCAACACGGTTTTTAAGCTTTAAAAACTCATAAATCGAAGCCCAATCCGTACTTGTAAGCGCAATACAATTTAAAATTTCTTGCTTAGAAGTTTCTATTTCATCGGCACCTAATTCTGGGTTTTCAGATAAATAAATACCTTTTGCTCCTAGATTTTTAGCAAGTTCCATGTCGGTAATTCTATCACCCAAAACGAACGAATTTTCTAAATCATAATCATTGGAAAAGTACTTGGTTAATAAACCGGTTTTTGGCTTACGGGTTTCTGCATTTTCCTGTGGAAACGTTTTGTCTATCAATACTTCAGAAAACACAACGCCTTCTTTTGCAAAAGCATTTATAATTTTATTTTGAGCAGGCCAAAAGGTGTCTTCAGGAAAACTACCTGTTCCTAAACCGTCCTGATTTGTTACCATTACCAACTCATAATCCAACTCACTAGCTATTTTAGCCATGTATTGAAACACTTTTGGGTAATATTCTAGCTTCTCTAAACTATCTAATTGATAATCTACAGGTGGCTCTAAAACCAATGTTCCATCTCTATCTATAAAAAGTACTTTTTTCATTATAAAGAATTTAAAGTATCTATTAATGTTTTATTTTCCTTAGACGTTCCAATTGTTAATCGCAAACAATTTTCGCACCCAGGTTGTGTGGTTCTATTTCTAACAACAATACCTTTCTCAATCAATTGATTATAACGTTCTGTAGCATCATCAACTTTTACCAATACAAAATTGGCATCCGTTGGATATATTTTTGAAATATAACTTACAGTCTTTAATTGAGTAACTAACGCACCTCGCTCATCCAATATATCAACGACCTGTTGTTGAGTTATTTCATGTTTTTCTAATTGATAAATAGCCTTTTGTTGTGTTAACTCATTAACATTATAAGGTGGTTTTATTCTATTTAAAACTGAAATAATTTCTTCCGAAGCAAAGCAAATTCCTAAGCGAATTCCCGCCATTCCGTAAGCTTTTGAAAGTGTTTGAGAAATAATCAAATTTGGAAATTCATTTAGACGACTCGCCCAACTTTCTTCATTTGAAAAATCGATATATGCTTCAT
>NZ_JBATHX010000251.1:0-1739 GCF_049667265.1 Algibacter sp.
TCATTAAAAAGACTGCGAAAGTAGCTCAGGGGTAGAGCATCACCTTGCCAAGGTGGGGGTCGCGGGTTCAAATCCCGTCTTTCGCTCTGAAACTTTCTTGAAAATATACCAATGCTGAAGTGGTGGAATTGGTAGACACGTTGGACTTAAAATCCAATGTCCATTAGGACGTACGGGTTCAAGTCCCGTCTTCAGTACAGATGAAAAGCCGAAACGAAAGTTTCGGCTTTTTTGTTTTTAAAAAGATCCCCAATGCTTGCATTCAAGGTAACTTTTTAAAAACAAAAAAGCGATTCATTACTATCAATCGGCTTTTCTCAACATGTTGAAACTGGTACCCGATACAGCTAAATCCCGTCTTCAGTAATAAAAACTTTATCAATTTTTTAAAAGGGCATTATTGTTGTTTTAAAATTTAAATTTTAGGCATAAAAAAACCACCTAAAAGGTGGTTTTTTGCTTTTTTTGAAGTTTTATCTTGATTAGTGACCTGCTTTTTCTTTAACAGCTTCACCTGCTTTTTCAATTGCGTCACCCGTTGCTTCTACAGCGTCTTCTACGGCTTCACCTGCATTGTCCATAGCTTTCCCAGCCTCTTCAAGAGCACCTTCAGTTGCGTCACTCGCGCTTTCAGCAGCATCTTCTATAGCATCACCAGCATTGTTCATGGCGTCTTCAATTGAATCTACTTTTTTTGTATCTCTACAAGATGTGAATGTTAAACTTAAGGCAAGTAATAAGATTGTACTTAAAAATAATTTTTTCATCGGTTTTTGTTTTAGTGTTTATTGTTAATTAGATGTCAAATTTAATGACTTTTTGTTAAAATTTAAAAAATATTGAATAATTCTTAAAATAATCAACTTATATACGTAGATATTCTAGTATTTGGATGACGGCACCTTTATTGTTTCCAATAAATACTTTATTTTTTGACCCACTTTTTTTTCTAAAGTCACTATCCAATATTAAATTTTCAAGTATTTCATTAAATCGTGTTTGATTAGTTATTGAAAACATGCCGCCATTATCAATAAACGCCTGCGCTTCAGGAAAGTTTTTATGTTGGTGTCCAATAATTATTGGGACACCAAAAACAGCAGGTTCTAAAGTGTTATGAAGCCCTGTATTTCCCATTGCACCACCAACATAAGCAATATCTGCATAACTATAAATTTTTGAAAGAATCCCAATGGTGTCAACTATAAATACTTGATAGTTAGATAAATCTTTATCTGCTTTCTCAGAAAATAATATAGATTTTGACTTAATTTGATCTTGCATTTTTTTAATTCTATCTAATTTAATATCATGGGGTGCGATAATGAATTTTAAGTTTTTTGAAGCTTCAGAATTAATAAAATTGATAATTAAAGTTTCATCTTCAGGCCATGTGCTACCTGAAACAACGCAGAGTTTATTGTTTTTAAATTCTTCAATAAATGGAAGCGAATTATCTATACTGAGTTGATTGTAAACTCTATCAAAACGGGTGTCGCCACTAATGGTCACGGCGTTGTAGTTTATGGATTTAAGTAATGTTTTAGAGGTTTCATTTTGAGTGAAAATATGTTCGAAAGCAAAAAGAGCCTCCCTCAATGGCTTTCCGTAAAATCTAAAATAGGATTGCCCCGTTCTAAATGCAGCCGAAATTAATATGGCTCGAAGCTGTCTTCGTTTTAATTCATTTAAAAAATTTGGCCAAATATCATATTTTACAAAAACGGTAAGTTCAGGGT
>NZ_JBATHX010000252.1:0-3190 GCF_049667265.1 Algibacter sp.
AGAATCTTTGACACTTTTTAAATATGTTAGGCCTTCTTCAGTAATAATATCCGTTGCATAACCTTCAATTCTGGTAGTATCAGCAATTTTAGTGGTTTGGTTAATGGATATAAAATCGGGATTGTAATAATTACCTTGATCGGTTAGAATATTCCAATAATCAAAACCTTCAGGATTGCCATGTAAATGCCATTTTCCAATCATGGCCGTTTGATATCCAGCATTTTGAAGCAATTTCGGAAAGGTTTGCTGACTACCATCAAAACGATCACCATTCATTCTAAAACCATTTTCATGGCTAAATTTACCCGTTAAAACTACTGCGCGACTTGGACCGCAAATAGAATTTGTACAAAAGTTATTTTTAAAAAGTGCACCTTCATTTGCAATTCTGTCAATATTTGGTGTTGGTGCCAATTGGCTAATAATATGTCCATAGGCGCTTATGGCTTGTTCTGCATGGTCGTCGGCCATTATGTAAACGATATTCGGACGTTTATTAGGCAATACTTCAGCTTTAGACTCCTCAACCTTAGATTTACAGGATTGAAAAACCAATAAAACCAATAATATTACAGATAAATTTCTCATGGTTTCGTTTTAATTATTTTAGTTTGAATAACCTCTTTTTTGATTACCGTTTGTTCGAAAAAGTTGAAAACCTTCTCTAAATCCTCAAAAGGAATCGAAGCAATTTCATGTTGAGCGCCCTTTACAATATTAAAATAATAGGCGGTTTCATGCTTTTCTAATTTATTGGCAATTACATTTGAACCATCTAAGAAAATATACCCGTCTTTTTCTGATTCACAATAATGATGTGGCGCATTATCAAAAGGAACCAACTGATCTTTTGTTCCATGAAATAAAACTGAAGGCACCGCATTTTCTTTTGTAATATAACTTGCATCAACCAATGCGCCTGCACAAGAAAACACACCTGCAAAGTTTATTTTTTCGTAATCTTCTGCATTGTCAACATAATATTCGCGCATAAAAACCGCACTTAAAATACCTTCCGCTCCTGCACTACTTCCGCCAGCAATAATTTTTGTAGTATCAATTTGCAATGCTTCTGCATGTTTTACAATATATTTTGCCGCATCTAAATAATCAATAGCGGCTTGCTTAAAAGTTTCCAGTTTTTCATCCTTGGTACAATCACAGCCAAAACCAGTTTCGGTTCCTTTTCTTAATAGTCGATACGAAATTGAAACACCAATATAATTTTGCTCGGTTGCAACATATTCTGCTAATTGTTTATCGTCTATATAATCTCTGCTTCCTATTGAAAATCCGCCACCATGCATCCAAAGTAATACAGGAAGTGTATCTGTTTTTTTGATGTTTTTTGGGGTGTACACATCTAATTTTAAGGTGTCATTTCCTTTTACAGCATAGGTGTATGTTGCTTTGGTTTGCGCCGAAAAATTCAACGTTATTAACAATAAAAATGCACTAATTAATGTTTTCATAAATCTGATTTTTCAATTAAAATTCCGCTTATTACCGTTTCACCCTTAATGGGTTTTAGGGTTATGGTTAGTCCTTCATTATTGGTTACATCAATTTCAGCAGATTGTGAAATACCATATTTATTTGGGTATTCTTTCGCCATATTAAACTGGCTAGATATGGTTTTATCATTTAATTTGATATCAAAAACACGATGCAAAACATCTTCTTCAGAATCATCAACTGAATTGGATAAATTATAAATAACCGCTGTTTTATTTTTTAATTCAGGCTCAACAAAATACAGCGTAACTTTATATTTTCCGTTGGGTACATCTACTTTATAAGCATTACAATCTACAATCATGGTTTGATATACAGCCTCATTAATTGAGTTGTTAATGTTAAAAGGAATCAGCTTTTTTTGGCACTTTCCGGAGTTTGGTACATAGCCATATAAATTTTCAGAATATGGTCTATCATTTAAAAAGGTAACACCCAAAACATCATCTCTAAAATTAATATGTGTTCCTGTATTAATAGCCAATACATCAAAAGGGTTCGTCTTTAAATTTTTAATAATTTTTACTTTGAAATTAGTTTCGTCAGATTCATTTCCAGTATCAACTTTAATGGTATTTACGCCTTCTTTAAAAGGAATAATAATTTTGGCTAAGCCAGATTCAAAATTTAATTCTTCAAAAAAATCACCATTCAAAAATAGTTTCCCTTTATTTTGATTTGAAAAAACAACCACTTCATGCGTGTTATTTTCTAACAATGTCAGCTCATTTTGATATTTCGCAATATGCACAAATGGTGTTTTATTTAAAACAGATTGGTACCAATAATAAATCTCCTTTGGTTCGCGATTATATTGCAACAAGCCCTTTTGGTTGACATGCGGAATGGTTTCACCACGAAATTCTGAACCAAAATCGGCAAAGTTCCATGCGGTCATTCCCGAAACAAATTCTCGCTCTTGAATTTGATTATAATAGCCAGAATGCAACAATAACTGATACTCTTGCGAATAGTCGTATCGCAATGGTTGCGTTGCCGAAACACGTACATCTGCTCCAGGTCCATATTCTGAAACCATAATAGATCGGTTTGGGTATCGAGCGTGCTGATCGTCCAGAAAAATACCTAAATCTTCAATAGTATCATGATACCATCCAAAATATAAATTCCAACCTACCAGCATGGATAAATCTGCAATTTTAGTTTCGTTATAAAGTTCATTAAAATGCAAAGCCATTACCGTAATATGGTTTGGCGCTTCTTTTCTAGTTAAATCTTCTAGTTGTTTTGCCAGATTATAGGTGTACTTTTTTCGGTCTTCTTTTTCTGCATCGGTCTCTTTTTTATCAAATGCTAACCTTAAAAAAATCTCATTCATATAACCAATCATGACCACCGACGGAAAGTTATAATACTGCTTAATATGTTCCTTTTGCATCGTTTTTGAAACCTCAAAAAATGCTTCGGAATTCGTAACTTTATTAACGATTGGAATTTCTGTCCAAACTAAAATGCCGAGTTCATCACATAGCCTATAAAGTTCCCGAGCTTGAGGATAATGAGCAAAACGAATCACATTTGATCCCATTTCTTTAATGAGTTCGATATCTTTTTTCTGAAGTGAAAGTGGTACGGCACTTCCATAACTTTCGTAATCTTGATGACGATTTACACCAACTAATTTTATTGGTTTTCCATTTAAAAAGAAGCC
>NZ_JBATHX010000253.1:0-10237 GCF_049667265.1 Algibacter sp.
TATATTAATAGTTTCAACATCTTCTTCTATTTCTAGTAATGTACTTTCAAAAAGTTTATCATAAGCTGGTAATGTACCATCGTTCCATAAGAAACTATGAGGATGCCCTGTTCCGCCATCATCATTATCATACCATTCTGGTTTTACATCTTTAAATGGTTGAACTAATGCAACGCCTTGGTCATTAAATGACTGAATAATAGCTTCTGCATTTGGTTCTGTAGCTCTTAAGTCTGTTGTTTCTCCAGGGTCATTCAAAATATTATATAAACGCCATGCGCCGTTCCCTCCTGTTTTAACTACTTTCCATTGATCCATAGCTAATCCGCCATTATGAAAACCATTATAAGGCCTCATAGCCAACACAAATTCGTTTGGTCTGGCATTTGCACCTGCAATTAAATCATCCATAAAATCTACACCATCTATTGTTTTTGATCCCGGTATAGTTTCTCCAGCTAGATTAACTAAAGTCGGATACAAATCCAGAGAACTTAATTGATGATTATAAGTAGTTGCTGAAGAAATTTGATTTGGCCAATGCACAAACATTGGTACTTTATGTCCCCCATCGTTCACGCTACCCTTTAAAGCATCTAGAGGATAATTTACGGCTCCTTTACTATAGGTATAACCACCATTATCACTTAAAAATATAATTAAGGTATTATTAAACTCTGCCGTATCTGCTTGTAAAGCAGTAATTAGTCTTCCAATATTTGCATCCATATTAGTAACCATGGTCGCATACGTTATACGTGCTTGAGTAAATTCTTCTATTTTGGCTTCTCTTGCGGCTACAATTGCAGCTTCTTGTTCTGTTGGTGTTAATGCATCAAAAGCTGCATCACCCATATCATTCCTAGCATCTTGTTCCATTTTAGCATCACTAACTTGATTAGCATTATACATGTAATCACTATTTCTTACTAAATTGTAAAAATTAGGATTATCAATTAAAAACTGATCTCGTTCGGCTGCAGGAGCTTTTAATGGTGTGTGTGGTGCATTATAAGATACATACATGAAAAAAGGATCTGATGAAGGCGAATTTGCATTCATATAAGTAATAGCATCATCTGTAAGAACATCTGTTAAATAATCTTCTTCTTCAGCATTACTAAATTCATTTCTATCGATGTAACTTCTATTTCTCCATAGCGGGTCTAAATATTCATTTGTAAGTGTACCACCCCCATTATAATAATTATCTTCATACTCACTTTCAAAGTATCTTTTACCACCTCCTAAAAACCCGAAGTAATAATCAAAACCTCTATCAAGTGGCTGAAAAGTGCCTTCAGTGAATCCTAAGTGCCATTTACCAAATCCAGCCGTATTATAACCAGAATTTTGAAGTAATTCTGGAAAATAAGTTTCTTCTGTTGTAGGACCAAAAGCTGTAGTAATATCGTTAGGTAAATTATATTGAGCGCCAATTCTGTGAGGGTAAATACCTGTCATTAAACCTACTCTACTAGGCCCACAAAATGGATGTGCTACGTGTGCGTTTTTACATATAACACTATTATTAGCTAAAACATCTAAATTTGGTGTTGGAATAACCCCTAAATCGGCAGGAAAGCTAGCGTCTCGGTTAAATCCAACATCGGCATAACCCAAATCATCCGCTAAAATAACAATTATGTTAGGTCTGGTTCCTTGAGTTTGGGCCAATACAAGCGCAGCATTTAATAAAAAAAATAATAGCGTAAAATACGTTTTCAAATAATGTAAAGTCCTCATCATAAATTCTGTTTTTAATAATTCTTTAAAATTAAACAGATTGAATGGACGAGGACTTTAGTATATTATCTTTAACCTAATAAATATTACCTTTTTACTTAAAAAAACAGCTGTTTTTGGTCGATTTTATAAGATTAAGACTTAATAAAACTATGATATAACATATTATTTAGAAATTTCAAAAGTGTTTAAAAATTTAGCCATTTCTTTATCAGTCCAAACTTTACTTAACGATTCTGGATCAAACCATCTAGGTTCGGTATGTTTTTCACTCCATTTTTTAGCTCCTAATACCATCTTTTCTAATTGTTCAGGGTATTTGCCACTAACATCATGTTTTTCACTAATATCACTATCAATATTATATAATTTCCATGGACCATTATATGCTTTAGTGGCTTTCCATTCGTCTTGTCTTACACCAACATCAGAGAATCCTGCACGGTGACGCATTGAAAATATCATTTCTCCTTTACGCGCATTTTCACTTTTTACAATGCTATTCCAAATATTTTTACCATCAAGTTGTTTGTCTTTTGATATAGTTGCTTTTGCTAATCCTACAAAAGTTGGGTATAAATCTAAAGCAGAAACTGGATACTCGTAATGTTTCCCTGCTGGCACTTTGTTAGGCCAATGAAAAAACATAGGAACTCTAAAACCACCTTCGTAGGTATCTCCTTTAACACCCCTAAGCGGTGCATTATTCGCTCCTTGATCGGTTCTTCCTCCATTATCACTTAAAAAAACTATCAAGGTGTTTTCATATTGATTTGTAGCTTTTAAGGCAACAACTAATTCTCCAACGCCTCTATCAACTGCATAAACCATTGCTGCATAAGTTTGTCTCGCTTTATCCTTAATATTGCTAAATTTCTGCATATCTTCTTCTTTAGCCTCTAAAGGTGTATGAGGTGCATTGTATGCTAAATACAAGAAAAAAGGTTGGTCTTTTTTTGAAGCATTGTTAACAAAACGTACTGCATCATGAGAAAGCTCATCCGTCAAATACTCTGATTCTTCAACCTCTACACCATTCCGCTGTAATGGTGCTAAATATTCCCAAATATTCTTGTTACCAGCTTCCTTTTGTTGCTTGTACTTTTTTACATAATCTTCTGGAAAAAAATTATGTCCGCCACCTAGAAAACCATAGAAATAATCAAACCCTCTGTCTTTCGGTTCGTAACCAGCAACTGCTCCTAAATGCCATTTCCCAATTATACCTGTATAATAACCCGACTCCTGCAATTGAGAACTCATAAATTTTTCACTTAATGGAATACCTTCTCCAACACTTTTTTCACTGTTTGCAGGAAGATTAAATTGCGAACCAAATTCGTGCGGATACCTTCCGGTTAACAAACCTGCCCTACTTGGACCGCAAAATGGGTGCGTTACATATGCAGATGAGAATATAGTGCCTTCTTTAGCTAACTTATCTAATGCGGGTGTAATCATTTCTTTCGACCCATTAAAACCAACATCGGCATAACCTTGATCATCAGTCATTATAATAATAATGTTTGGTCTTGTAGTTTTAATTTCATTTGTTTTTACAGATTGACTTTTCACACCTGTACAAGACGAAATCAGTAATACAATCGACAAAAACAAACTAGTATTAACGCTTTTTAAAATCATGGTTTTTATATTATAGTTGAATTGAAATATTTATAACTAATTAGAAAACGAAATTAATTAATCAAAATATCTAATATGTTTTCAATTTTATCTTAAACAGAATTAAAATTACCTAATTTTTGTAGAGATTGAACTCTTTTATTTATTACAATTTTGATTCCTAAGTATTTAATAATTAAAATATCCAAAAACAACAACATCAGATAAGTTATACATGAAGTAATCCATAGAGGAATTAGCAGAAACACAAATAATCATCGATTGTCGTAAATCGATATTTAGCAAATTAAGAGTTAAATAGTTAATAGTGGGTAAATGATAGCTACTAAATGGTAAAGGAGTTTATATAATTTTAAAAACTTGTGGTTAATTTTACGCAAAATAAAAACTGCCGCTATGAAAAACATCCTTTTTTTAACGTTTATTGTATTTACAATATTGAACGCAAATGGTCAAAACCCAATGTCAGACCCTGGAAACTCTGGCGGTTGGATTTTAAACCAAGACATGAGTGATGAGTTTAATGACGCCACATTGGATAAAACCAAATGGTGGATTCTTGGTGAAAACGGTGATTATAGGAGTAAATGGAAAGGACGAGCACCAGGGCAGTTTGCGCCACATAATGTAGTAATGGACAATGGTGACTTAGTACTAAAGTCTCAATGGGAGCCTAGTTTTACTTTTGCCGCCGAAACTCAAGAAGGGACTTGGTATGGGGGCACTACAACAAGTGCCGATAAAAGTAAACCAATTACTCAAGCCTGTATCATGAGTGAAACTTTTTTCAAATATGGTTATATGGAAGTGCGTTGTAAATTAGCCGATGCTCCCGTTACAAGTGCTTTTTGGACAACTGGTTATCTTTCAGAAATTGACATGGTTGAAAATTATGGAAAGCGCCCTATTGGACATGCTCAGGCAAATAATCCGAATGATGCTTTAGTAAAAACGCATAGAACAAATCTGATATCATGGGATCCGGATAGAACAGATGCAACTAGTTACAAAACAGAACATCTATTAACTGAAAAACTAGCGAGCAGATATTTTGTTTATGGATTTGATTGGGATGAAAATGGGATGAAAATATATGTTGATGGCGTCTTGAAAGAAACCAAATCGATAACCCAATTAAAAAACGACCATAATTTTACTTGGGTACATGATTACCCACAAGAAGTTTGGTTAGACGCAGAAGTATTCTCATGGTATGGACTTCCTAATATGGCAGATTTAGTTACACCAGCCGAATTTAAAATTGATTATGTCCGCATTTGGCAAAAAACACTTTTATCTGGCAAGGATTTTAATGCTTTAGGTTTTGAAGGGCCATTTAAATATAGTGGCAGAAGTCAAAACTGGTATACTGTTTCAAACTTTCCATGGAAAATGAATGATGAAAAACCTGCAAGTGGAGATTTTAGTGTCCGTTATAATCGCATTGGAGCTCTTACAACTGGCAATCAAACGCTTTACTCACCTTATGGTTCCATAGATTTACCTTCAGGAAGTAACAAAATGACTATGAAAATTTGGATTGATCCAGCAACAAACCTGAACGAATTATTTGTTAATTTAACTAAACCTTTTACTACGCTTAACTTTAGTCTTGCTGGAGTAGCAAAAGGCGAATGGGTTGAAATTTCTAAAACTTTTAGTCGGTCAACTGCTTCAGACATCAATGTGAATGATGGAGCCAGAGCTGAAATCCAAGTAAGATCGACCTCAACGCAAAGTGCCAATGTCCTGTTTTATATTGATGATATTTCTTTTGAGAGAACTACACTTGCTGTAAACAAGGCAAACTCTTTTAATTTTGAAGTTTTTCCAAATCCAGCAAAAGAAAACATAAAGGTTAATTCAGAACAAAATTGTACGATACAAATTTTCAATAATTTAGGCGTTACAGTAAGAACATTTAAAAATGCATTAAAGTCTCAAATTATGTCTGTTGAAAATTTAGCTACAGGACTTTATTTTGTAAAAGTTTCCTCTGGACAGAAATCATCTGTTAAGAAAATAGTAATTCAATAGTTTATAAATCCCGCTCAAAAGTCAATTATTTTGAGCGGGATTTAATAAGTATCCATTTTATCTTAAGCATATTGAGTATTACCGATATAATGCATCATAAAGTTCTTTTCATTTATTCCAAAACTTAAATCTAAAGCTTATTTTATTACTCTTTTTTATAATTGATTTTTGTGTTTTTCAAAAAAAGAATCGACTCTATTCTTCTGTTCTACACTCAATTTTTCATTGCTTAAATACCAATATACCCGTCGTGCTTTTAAAAAATCACCATCCAATAATGGCAATAAATTTTCGATAACTATGTTAGAAGCTGATGTTTTAGTCTCCAACAAATCTATAAATCGGGTAGTTTCCTGAAACGATTTTAGGTTGTTTATTTCGTTACTTAAATCATCCAAATATCCTTTTGGAATTTCATGTTTAATATTTTGAAGTGACTTTATGGAAGCTAATTTTTGGTCTTCATTCGCTCCGCCGAAAATTGTTTTAACTGATGGGAAATAAATATTTGGTGGTGAAGACTCTAAATAACTAATCGAAGGTTTAATTAAGTGTTCATTTTGAATAGCTTCATTAATAATAATGTCTACAAGTGTGCTTGTATAATTATTTCTATTAATTAATTCATCTATTGCAATAAAGTAATAGGCTTTGTTCTCATCTTTTAAAAAATGAGTAAGTTGTTTATTGGAAGCAGATTTTCCTGTTATTTTTTTTATAATCGGAATAATATTTCCGTTCGCCCAATGCCACAACGTAAAACAGGTTAAGGCTGCACCCGGAACCGTATCTTTGTCATCTAATTTAACGGCCGTAGCACCAGAAACGGCATCTAAATCTCCATTACCTTCGGTATTAACTACACTTAAAATATCATCAACAAACAAGTCTTTATAAGGAGATTTTTTATCGGCAATTACTGTATGTAACTTTTTATAATCTTGAGCATCAAATAATTCAGCTTCATACTTTTCAAGAGTAACACCTTCACCTAATTCATATTTCTGATACTCGCCTATATTATTCCAATAAATTCGAACAGAAACAACTTTACACACTTCTTTATAACAAATAACGGACTCCACATTGGCATAATATTTCGTTGAAAGTCCTTTTTCGTCTTGAATTTCATTTAAAATAATTTCTACAGGATTTTTTTCACCCGGATGCTTAACGTGAACGGTATGTTGAATTTTAATCAATTCTTTATTGAAAATATCGGTTCCGTTTTGAATTAGAATCCAAAATGGAAAAATTATCAATATATATGCTTTCAGCTTACCAACCATTAATTATGCATAGCATCTAATTTCAAATAATCGTACATTTTCTGCACCATACGTTTCCTTCATTTTCACTTTAATTGCCGTAACATTTGTGCTATCAAATCTAAATTTAATTAAACGGGTGCGATTTTCTTTGATACTCCCAAGATCAATCCACCGCCCTTTTACACGACCCTGCAAACTCAACGATTTAAGCATTTCTTGTGGAATGGCATTATTATAAAGCTCATCATTTCTGCTATCTTTACGCATCATAATATTACGTTTTACATTGGTATCACACTTAATTTCTACTGAAGCTACATTTATTGGCGTTTCCCATTCCAATTGAAGTTCGGAAGATAAACCATCCGATTGCCAATGGTTAATTTCACCATCAATATCTCTTGAAATCCCATTGATTAAATTTACAGCATCGCCAGATGAAGTTGAAGAACCAAAAATTAAGCTAGCTTTTTTTGCTAAATCATTTAGGTCGTTAGCGGGACGTTTTGGAATAAAAACGTCATCTCTCATTATTTGTTCTTGAAGTTCATTCATATGATTTTCAGCTACTTCTCTAGGCAATATGTTTTTCTTATTGCAAATAGTTGCCGCTGTTCCAACCGCTTGCCCCATTAGCGCACAAGTTGCCATAATTCTTGAAGAAGACAGTGCTATATGTGTTTGACTCACATTACGACCAGCAAACATTAAGTTAGCTACATTTTTTGAATATAAAGCTCTAAAAGGGAACTGATAAATGTTTTTAAAGTGATAATGAAAATAACTAGGTGGCTCCGATATATTTTCGATGCCTCCAGGGTTATGCTCATCTAAAGACCAACCTCCAAAAGCTACAGCATCATCAAAATGCCTATGTTCGGTCATGTCCTTTTCTGATACAAAATAATCACCTATAAAACGTCTGGATTCTCGTCTGCAAGGAAGTGAACCTACCCAGTCTAAAGCTAAATTTTCTGCTTCGGGGAATTTTCCTGAGTTTTTAATATAATCCCAAACCCCATGTAAATAGCCCATTAATTTATGCCTATTCACTTCAAAATCGGCAATAATATCATCTTGACTACCTACTTCTATCCACCAAATACCTTCATGATAACCCGCAAATTTTCGTCTTGGACTTGCGCCTTCATGTGTGTATTTTATATAATAAGAAGGCGGACTATATTTCATAGGACGTCCCATATCTTTGGAAGACATTAAAAGCGTTGCTCCCATTTGCCAGCCATCTGGCACATCTGGAGCATAAGTTTCATTAAACTCTGCCTTACCTTCTCTACCTGTTCTATATTCGGCTCCAGCTGTTGCAGCTAAAAGCCCATCTCCAGAGCAATCAATAAATATAGATGCGTTTATTGTAATTAACTTTTCGGTAGTTGATTGCCAACACAATGCTGACTTTATTTTATCACCACTCATTACGGCTTCAATGGCCTGAGTGTTTAGCATTAATGTGATGTTTGGCTCTCTAACTACAAAATCGTAAAGCACATGATCAAAAACAGGAAACGATTCTTGTTCGTTTTCAAACCGGTTATGCAAAAGTATTTCTTCTATGATACCTGTTTCACGTTCTGCTTTGCCTTCTATATTATTTACGCCATTTAAGTGCACACGCATTTCACTAGATGCGTTACCACCTAATACTGGTCTATCTTGAACCAAAACAGTTTTAGATCCATTTCTAGCTGCTGCCACAGCTGCACAAATACCAGCTGCACCACCACCAATTACCGCCACATCATACTCTACAGTTTCTTTTCTATTTGGCACTCCCGTTTTCCCCGTACCAAGATGGAACCACTTATCTAATTTTTTATCATAAACTACATCTTGAGTTCCTGCACAAGAACTTGTTATCAATGGTAAAGCTCCAGCTGCAATAACTGCTTTAGTTCCTTTTTTGAAAAATGCTCTTCTTTTCATATTAAAAAAATTAATGTCGTTGTGAGTTAAATACTATTTATGAACTCTTTTCCACTCTTCATCAAAAACTTTTAATAAGTCTGATATTAACTCTGGATTAGCATCAGAAATATTAATTTTTTCAGTAGGATCTGTTTTATGGTCAAACAACTCAACATATAATGGTTTTGACGTGATGTCTCGACTGTCTTTCCAAACAACTAAACGATAGTCTTTAGTTCTCATGGCATAACCCATTAAATAGTTTTCGAATAAATCTCTATCCCATTTATCGGTTTGTTGTGCTTTTATTTTTCCTTCAACTTCTGTTATTAATGGCCCAAAATAAGTTTCACGCATTGCAGGTCTTAAAGGAAAAGCTCCCCACTCTCTTAATGCAGGTGAAGGAAACTGACTAAATACGGCCTTTTTCCATTCTTGATTTGGATTTTCTAGTAAGGGTTTAAAACTTTCCCCTTCTAGGTGTTCTGGTAATGGAATATTTGCTAAATCACATAATGATGGATAAATATCGACTAACTCTACAAGTGCATTGGTGAGTTTTCCACGATTTTTTTCTAACATATCTGGAGTCCAAATCATCATAGGAACTCTTGTAGCTATTTCATAATTAGTTGCTTTTCCCCAAATTCCCATTTCACCTAAATGCCATCCATGATCTCCCCAAAGTACGATGATTGTATTATCTCTAATTCCAGCTTCATCTATGGCATCAATCATTCTACCTATTTGTGCATCAACATAACTAACACAAGCTAAATAAGCATGCTTTAAAGTCGTTGAAAGTTCGCTATCCAAATCACCGCTTTTAGGAATTCCACTTCTTACACGTAATTCGAACGAAGGATGTAAACCCATTGTCGCACCATTAGTAGGCGCTTGGGTTTGTTCGGATAATTTAATATTGTTTACATCATATAAATCCCAATATTTTTTTGGAGCCACCCAATTGAGATGTGGTTTATGGAATCCTAACCCAAGGAAAAAAGGCTTATCTTCTTTTGCCATTTCTTTCATGGTTTCTATGGCTAAATCTGTGTTTAAACCATCTGCATATGTATTATCTGGAACATCTGCACTTTCATAAGCTGGACCCATTGCCAAACCAAAACGAGCTACTTTTCCATATTTAGCAAACATTTCTTTACGTGTCTCTTCTCTTATTTTTTGATTTTCTGGAAGTGCAAAAGAAACTGGTTTTTTATCTGATTTAAGTTGTGGTCTGCTCCAAGAAATTTCATCTTCGTCTCCATGATGGAATATTTTTCCATAATAAACAGATTGATAACCATTTGCTACAAACTGTTGCGCTATAGTATTAACCTCAGGCAGTTGTTCTCTAAATCGTAAATAATTATGGGTTATTCCGCTAGTTGAAGGTCTAACACCTGTCATTAAACTTGCTCTTGAAGGTCCGCAAATTGCTTGTTGGCAATAGGCATTATTAAAAAGTAACCCTTGACTTGCTAACTCGTCTAAATTTGGACTCACAGCAATGTCAGACCCATAGCACCCCAACTCTGGACGTAAATCATCAATAGCTATAAATAGGATATTTGGTTTTTTATCAGTTGTTATATCTGTCTTTTTTTCCT
>NZ_JBATHX010000254.1:0-9380 GCF_049667265.1 Algibacter sp.
CCATAGTTTAAATTATTTCTAAAAGGTATTAATTAAATTCTTAACTTTAAGCTATTACGTTTGTAATAAACACTTATTGTATAACTTGAAATAATTTGATTATGCTGCCTTTTAGATCCGAAATTAGAAATTCCCCAAGTCGAGCCACGATAAAAATATTTTTAAGTGATGAGTCTTTGGACGAAAGAATTAAAAAACATTTGGAGCATTTTAATGACATTGAAGAAATTGAAATTAGGGAAAGTGTAGAGCAATCAGAATCTAAAGAAAATCTTACTATATTTTTAAATAGCGATGTAGATATTAATAAAATGAAGCAATCTATAGATTCTAGTTTATGGTGGTATTTTGAAGAGGATATGGTGGATGAATAGTATTAGTTATTTCCGCGTTAGGGATTGAACGGCATGTTTGAGCTCGCCGACGCAGGAGGATGCGAGTAGTGAAAGCCCGACCCTTGTGGTAACGCCCAAAATAAAAAATCCCAAACATTGCTGCTTGGGATTTAAATTTTAGGAGATTCCTTTTTTCAAAGGAATTTAGTATCTGTAATGTTCTGGCTTATAAGGGCCATCAACAGTTACGCCAATATAACTTGCTTGCTCCTCACGAAGTTCAGTAAGCTCTACACCAATTTTTTCTAAGTGTAATTTTGCAACTTTTTCGTCTAGCGCTTTTGGTAACATATAAACTTCGTTTTGGTAAGCATCTGCGTTTGTCCAAAGTTCTATTTGCGCCAATGTTTGGTTTGTAAACGAGTTACTCATTACGAAACTTGGGTGTCCAGTTGCGCAACCTAGGTTTACTAATCGGCCTTCGGCAAGTATAATAACATCTTTTCCGTTGATGGTGTATTTATCAACTTGAGGTTTAATGGTGTTTTTGGTATGTCCGTGGTTTTTGTTTAACCAAGCCATGTCAATTTCGTTATCAAAATGCCCAATGTTGCAAACAATGGCTTTGTCTTTTAAAGCTTCGAAATGACGCGCCTGAACGATATCTTTATTTCCTGTAGTTGTAATTACGATGTCTGAATTACCAATTACGGTTTCTAGTTTTTTAACTTCAAACCCATCCATTGCCGCTTGTAATGCGCAAATAGGATCGATTTCAGTAACAGTTACAATACTTCCTGCACCTTTAAAAGACGCTGCAGTACCTTTACCAACATCACCATAACCACAAACAGTTACACGTTTTCCGGCTAACATAAGATCGGTTGCACGACGAATAGCATCTACTGCACTTTCTTTACATCCGTATTTATTATCGAATTTAGATTTTGTAACAGAATCATTTACATTAATTGCTGGCATTGGTAATGTTCCGTTTTTTACACGTTCGTAAAGTCTGTGAACACCAGTTGTGGTTTCTTCTGATAAGCCTTTAATTCCTGAAGCTAATTCTGGGTATTTGTCTAAAACCATATTGGTTAAATCGCCACCATCATCTAGAATCATGTTAAGTGGTTTTCTATCTTCTCCAAAGAAAAGTGTCTGCTCGATACACCAATCAAATTCTTCTTCGGTCATATCTTTCCAAGCATAAACAGAAGTTCCTGCAGCAGCAATGGCAGCAGCAGCTTGATCTTGTGTTGAGAAAATATTACAAGAACTCCAAGTTACTTCTGCACCTAAAGCTTGTAAGGTTTCAATTAAAACCGCTGTTTGAATAGTCATGTGTAAACATCCAGCAATACGCGCACCTTTTAATGGTTGCTCGTTTTTATATTCTTCACGAAGACTCATTAAACCTGGCATTTCTGCTTCGGCTAACTCAATTTCTTTTCGTCCCCAATCTGCTAGAGATGCGTCTTTTACTTTACTAGCAACGTATGGAATTGTTTTTGTACTCATAGTAATTTTTCTTTTGTTTTTAAACTGAAACTTCATTGTGATTAGCGCTTAAAATACTTAAATTCGCTTATCAAAATTGTTTGATTGCTTTAGGAGGTGCAAAGATAACTATTAACTTTTAGAAAATTAAATGCCTTTATATAAAACCATTACTCCAAATTCACAAACTACTGTTAAAATCTGGAAAATTACGGAATCTTTCAACGATTTAACGCGTGAAATTATTTTGAAACCCGCTTCATCAGAGCGTGTTTTAGGCATGAAAAGCGAATTGCACCAACGTGGGTTTTTAAGCGTTCGTCACTTATTAAAAGCATTTGGGTATTCGGATGCCGATTTGTTTTATGACGAAAACGGAAAGCCACACTTAAAGGATGGTAAAAATATTTCTATTACGCATTCGTTTAATTTTTCGGCGGTTATTGTTAGTGATTTAATAGTTGGTATTGATATTGAAAAGCAGCGTGATAAAATTTCTATTATCGCTCACAAATTTATCGATTATGAGTTTGATTATTTGAATGAAACAGCTTCAGATTACATTAGAAAGCTAACGGTTATTTGGTGTGTAAAAGAATCTTTATACAAGCTTTTTTGTACACCAGGATTGAGTTTTAAACAACATTGCTTGGTTATTCCCTTTTCTATTGATGATGTTGAAACCATTTCATGGATTGATTATGAAGAGAAAAAATATCGATATAATATCCAGTTTTTAGAGTTTGAAGGATTCACTTGTGCATATGCCATTGCTTAAAGATGTCGATTTATAAAAACATACAAAATTCAATTTCAAAAGGCGAAAAATTATTAGCAGTTTTAATTGATCCGGATAAATTTTCAGTTAAAAACACACAACCGTTTATTGAAAAAGTAAACAAATCCATAGCGACACATATTTTTGTTGGCGGTAGTATTGTTAATGAGGATTCAACGGAATATTTGGTTACTGAAATTAAAAAACATACTAATTTACCTTTAGTTTTGTTTCCTGGCGATGTTACGCAAATAACTGGAAAGGCTGATGCATTGTTGTTTTTATCATTACTTTCAGGAAGAAACCCAGCGTATTTAATTGGTAAACATGTTGAAGCCGTTTCTAAATTGAGAAACACAAATTTAGAAGTGATTCCAACGGGTTATATTTTAATTGAAAGCGGAAAGGAAACAGCTGTACAGCAGGTGACGGAAACAAAACCTATGTCTAGAAATAATATTCAAGTCATTGTTGATACAGCGATAGCTGGGCAATTATTAGGTTTGAAACTTATATATTTGGAAGCTGGAAGTGGTGCTAATGAAGCACTTTCGCAATCTATAATTGAAGAGGTAAAGCAGGCATTAGATATTCCGTTGATTGTGGGTGGAGGTGTTAAAAGTAAAATACAATTGGATAATGCTTATAAATCAGGAGCAGATTTAGTAGTTATTGGAACTGCTTTTGAAGACAACGAATTGTTTTTTGACGAAATAAAATCCCCATTGTCCTCCGGATATTTTCCCGAAGGGGAAAAATAAAATGGAAATTTGTAAATTAAAAAGAAGTTTAACGCATAACAATTTCTCTCCTTAGGAGAGATTAAGAGAGGATGGAAATATCAGTAGATTTAACATTGTCACCATTGCAAGATGATTTTGAAAAACATGTTATAGATTTTATTAAAGCATTACGAAATTCCAAGTTTACAGTTTTAGAAAACCCTTTAAGCACTCAAATTTTTGGAAATTATGATGAACTGATGCCTTTTTTGAATAAAAAAATTAAAGATTCGTTTGAAAATCAAGAGATATGCGTATTAACAATGAAGGTTGTAAAAACTAATAGAAGCGCCTATGAACACCATTTTTGAGTTTTTCTTTGGTCAGTATAGCGGCTATGAAACTACTGATATTGTTCTTGAAATTGTTGCTGTTATTTTTGGTTTTCTTTCAGTTTGGTTTTCTAAACAAAACAATGTTTTAGTTTTTCCAACAGGCATGATAAGTACAATCATTTTTGTGTATTTATTATTTAAATGGGAGTTGCTGGGCGATATGATGATAAACGGTTATTATTTTATAATGAGTGTTTATGGTTGGTATATCTGGACCAGAAAAGTTGATGATGCGCATGTTACACCAATTTCTAGAATGTCATTTAACGAAAAAAAAATAAGTATAACTATATTTATTGGAACCTTGTTATTTGTTTATTTAGTTTACCAAACATTTGATAAATGGACAAGTTGGGTGGCCTATGTTGATTCCATTACTACAGCTATTTTTTTTGTTGGTATGTGGTTAATGGCAAGAAGAAAACTCGAGAATTGGATTTTCTGGATTATAGGAGATATCATTTCCGTTCCTTTGTATTTTTATAAAGGCTTTACATTTACTAGTTTACAATATTTAGGATTTACATTTATTGCCATTTTTGGATACATTGCATGGAAGAAAAGTATAAACAACAGCCCGCTAACTGCATAAAAGTAGTTTTGTTTGGGCCAGAATCTACAGGAAAAACAACCTTGTCTCGTCATTTGGCACGCTATTATAACTCTGTTTGGGTGCCAGAATATGCACGCGATTATCTTCAGAATAAATGGAATGATGAACGTAAAACTTGCGAACCAGATGATTTATTACCCATTGCAGCAGGACAAATGAAACTTGAAAACGAGCTGGCAAAAAAAACAGATACTGTTTTAATTTGCGATACCGATTTGTTAGAAACAAAAGTGTATTCTGAAGCTTATTATATAGGAAGTTGTGATCCGACGCTTGAGAAATTTGCCCTACAAAATACCTACGATTTGTATTTTTTGACTTATATTGATACGCCTTGGGAAGCTGATGATTTAAGGGATAAACCAGAACATAGAGAAGAAATGTTTCAAGCCTTTCAAGATACTTTAGATAAATATAAAAAACCTTATGTGGTTTTAAAAGGCGATAAAAAAACACGATTAGAAACAGCAGTAAAACATATTGACAACTTATTAAACTCCAAAGAATAAATGTTTTCAGATAAAGATATTAAACAAATAAAAAGTAAAGGCATTACTATAAACCAAGTAAATGCGCAATTATCTCGATTAAAAAATGGCATGACCTTTTCAGATTTAGTTTCTGCGGCAACAATTGGCAAAGGAATTGAAAGTTATGATGCCGATGAGGTTAAAGGATTTGTAGGTTTATATGAGGCAAAAAAAAACTATTTATCAATAGTAAAGTTTGTTCCAGCCTCGGGAGCAGCAACTAGAATGTTCAAATTTTTATTTCAGTTTTTACAAAATTTCAATCCATCAAAAGATAGTTTAGCGAAATATGCTGAAAGAAAAAATGATGAATTGATTTCTCTATTTGTTGAAGAACTAGAAAATTTCCCGTTTTATAATGAGGTTATTTCTAAAATTAAGCAAGAAAATTCAAATTTTGATTCATTATTAGAAGGTGAAAAACATTTACTGTTTGTTAAATCCATGTTGGATGCCAAAGGCCTGAATTATAGTTTCCTTCCAAAAGGATTATTACCATTTCATAAATATGGTGATGCTGTAAAAACTGCTTTTGAAGAACATTTGTTTGAATCGACGCTTTATGCATCCTCTAACGGAAATGCAAATTTACATTTTACAGTTTCTAAAAATCATCAGTTATATTTTTCAAATGAATTAGGGCGTGTTCGCGAAGCTTTAGAGGAAAAAACAAATACAACTTTTAATGTGTCTTTCTCATATCAAAACGAAGCTACAGAAACAGTCGCGCTAACAGCTGAAAATGATGTGTTCAGGAATGAAGATGGATCTATTTTATTCAGACCGGCAGGCCATGGTGCGCTTTTAGAAAATCTAAATAAGTTAGATAATGATGTCATTTTTATTAAAAACATTGACAATATTGTGGTCTCGGAAAAAAATATAGAGGTTTCAAATTATAAAAAATTATTAGCTGGTGTTTTAATTGAAGCTCAGGAAAAGGTTTTTGCTTATTTGAAAAAATTGGATACTGGTAAGTTGGAGGATACCGATTTTAAAATTATAGCTTTGTTTTTAAGATATCGATTAAATGTGCCAATTGATACAGAGTTTGATGATTTTAAAAATAATGAAAAAATAGCCTATTTAAAAGATAAATTGAATCGTCCAATTCGCGTTTGCGGAATGGTTAAGAATCAAGGAGAACCAGGAGGTGGTCCATTTTGGGTGAAAGATAAAAAGGGTAATGTGTCATTACAAATAGTAGAATTTGCGCAGATAAATTTCAGCAGAAAAAACCAACAAAGCATTGTTTATAAGGCAACGCATTTTAATCCTACCGATTTGGTTTGTGGCGTTAAAAATTATAAAGGTGAAAAGTTTGATTTATTAAATTTTATAGATCCAGAAGCGGCTTTTATTACCACAAAAACACAAAATGGTGTTGAAATTGAGGCCTTAGAACTTCCCGGATTATGGAATGGAAGCATGGCTTATTGGAATTCTATTTTTGTTGAAGTGCCACTAGAAACCTTCAACCCAGTAAAAACAGTAAATGATTTATTAAAACCTGTACATCAGGCAAACTAATGTTTGATGAGGAAGCCATACTACAAGAATTAATTTTTAAAGCTATTAGGAGTTCTGGTAGCGGTGGGCAACATGTAAATAAAGTATCTTCAAAAGTAGAGTTGACTTTTAATTTAGCGGAATCTTTAGTGTTCTCTGAGAACCAAAAAAATCGCCTTCTTCGAAAGCTTAAAAATAAGTTAACCAAAGAAGGTGTTTTGATTTTACAATGTGGTGAGAGTCGAAGTCAGCATAAAAACAAAGACCTTGTTATCAAACGGTTTTTAGATTTGATAAAGGCATCATTAATAGTTCCAAAACGAAGAATTCCAACTAAAACCCCAAAAGCAGCAATTAGAAAACGCCTAAAAAGAAAGCGAACTCTATCTGAAAAAAAGGCGAATAGAAAAAAACCAAACTTAGATTGAAAAAAACTGCGATTCGTAAATCGAAATTCGTAAATCTACCATATCTTTGCAGCGTTCTCAAAAAAGGGGTGCCTATTATCGGCTGAGATCATACCCATTGAACCTGAGCAGGTAATGCTGCTAAGGAATTTGTAAATATTGATTTACTAAACTTGTTTCAGTAAATCATATATTAAAAATCAATTATTAACAACAAGAATAATGACCTCTTTTTATTCGATTATTTATATAATCGTAATGAAAAATTTATTCAAAAGTTTGTATTACCTGCGAAGACAGAAATCTTTTCAAAAAAAGATTGTGGCATCATTAGTTTTATTGATTTCAATAGGAATAAGTGCGCAACAAAATCAAGTACAACAAGATTCAACTACAACAGAAAAGCTAGACGAAGTTTTGGTAAAAGCTGTTCGTGTAAATGCAGATTCACCAATTACACACTCAAACATTTCTAAAGAAGCTTTAGCAAAACGAAACTTGGGGCAAGACATTCCTATGTTACTTAATTTTTTACCATCTGTAGTTACTACAAGTGATGCAGGAGCTGGTATTGGCTATACAGGAATTAGAGTTCGTGGAACGGATGCCACTCGTGTAAATGTAACAATAAACGGAATTCCTTATAACGACCCAGAGAGTCAAGGTACGTTTTGGGTGAATTTAGGTGATTTTGCGTCTTCAATTGAGAGCTTGCAATTGCAGCGTGGTGTTGGTACATCAACAAACGGGTCTGGAGCATTTGGAGCCAGTTTAAATTTATTAACTGATGCCACTTCTGAAAATCCTTCGGCCGAAATTTCAAATAGCTTTGGTAGTTTTGGAACAAGAAAGCATACTGTAAAATTAAGTACGGGATTGTTAGATAATCATTTTGAAATTTCTGGTCGTTTTTCGAAAATTGATTCCGATGGCTATGTTGACAGAGCATTCACAGATTTAAAATCGTATTTCCTTCAAGGTGTTTATAAAGACGATAATACCTATATTAAAGCCTTAACTTTTGGTAATGTTGAGTATACCTATCAATCTTGGTTTGGTTTAACTGCAGATGAGCTAAAAGAAGATCGTCGTCAAAATCCATATACCTATGATAATGAAACCGATAATTACTGGCAAGACCATTACCAACTGCATTGGAATGAACGCTTCGATAATAATTGGTCTACTAATTTAGGGTTGAATTACACTAAAGGAAAAGGGTATTTTGAACAATATAAACCTGAAGAATCAGCAGGAGATTTTAATAATTTAATTGTAGATGATTCAGATGTTATTGTTCGGAGATGGTTAGATAATAATTTCTATGTGTTGAATGCCAACGTAACTTATAAGAAAAATGCTTTTGAATTGATTTCAGGAATATCATATAGTGCTTATGATGGTGATCATTTTGGGGAAGTTATATGGGGAAGCGATTTAGCAGACGGAACAAATATTAGAGATCATTATTATGATGGCGATGCTACAAAAAATGACTTTAGTATATTTTCAAAAGCAACCTTTAAATTGGCTGAAAAAATAACAGGATTTGTTGATTTACAAGGACGATTTGTAAACTATAAAACCAATGGATTAAATTCAGATAGAGCAGAATTTGTTACGGACGCTAACTTTAGTTTCTTCAATCCTAAAGCAGGTTTAACCTATAAACATTCCGATTTTAATAGTTTTTATACATCTTATGCTAGAGCAAATAGAGAGCCAAATCGGGATGATTTTGAAAACGGTGTAACCGAAAACGAAACACTTAATGATATCGAGTTGGGCTGGCGTTATAATAGTAAAAAAGCAAGCGTAAATACAAACTTATATTATATGTTTTATCAAAATCAATTAGTATTAACTGGTGGATTGGACGATGTTGGAAGCCCGATAAGAGCCACGAGTGGCAAAAGTTACAGATTAGGGTTGGAGGTTGATGCTAATATTCAGTTTTCGAAATTTTTTAGTACCTCTACCAACGTTGGTTTAAGTAGTAATAAAAACAGAGATTTTTCAGCGCCGATTGATGGTGAAGTGGTTAATTTAGGAAACACTAATATTTCATTTTCACCAGATTTAGTAATTGGGAATGCTTTAAATTTCTTTCCTGTTGAACGGTTACAACTGTCTTTATTAAGCAAATATGTAGGTGAGCAGTATATGGGTAATGTTGATTCAGAGTTTTCTAAACTAGACAGTTATTTCGTTAACGACTTTAATGTGAACTATGAAATTAAGCCAAATAAATTATTCAAATCGATTGTTTTGTCTGCTTTAGTGAATAATATTTTCAACAAAAAGTATGTGTCTAATGGCTATTATTATACTTATGATGATAATTGGTCAGATCCCGTTGCCGTTACAACTATCGAAGGTGCAGGTTATTACCCGCAAGCTACAAGAAACTTTTTAGTAGGGGCTACTTTAAAGATTTAATAAAAAGAAAAAGTAGGATTAAAAACGACTTCAAATTTTTTTGAAGTCGTTTTTAATTATTGTAGACTCTAATGATACTGCCGATAGTTTCAGTAAAATAGGGTTGTAGCAAATATGTACCGGTTGTTCCTTCCCTTCCTAAACCACTTGAA
>NZ_JBATHX010000255.1:0-10817 GCF_049667265.1 Algibacter sp.
TGTGGGTTTTGTGAAATTGCAAACTATAGAAATGTGTGGTCTGCTATTTTCGCCATTTTGAACGTATTGCGGTTTGTATGATGTCATCCACGCGCCATTTCGTTTTCCAGGTCTTGGAAAAAAATCGGCATAAAAAACAGATATAAAATCGCCTTTTGAGTCCGTAACTTTATACGTTAAAACATCGTCGTGGTATTTATCAATGGTATCAATTTCTTCAAAATTTAAATCAAATAACTTATTGGCTATTGTAAATGCACCATTAATTACATTTTCTAATTTGAAATATGGTTTAAGCTTTTCATCATCTAAACTGAATAATTTTTGCTTTAGTTTTTCAGAATAATAGGAGCCATCCCATTTTTCTAATCTATCAATGTTATCCAATTCTTTGGCGAATTTTTCAAGAGTTGCAAATTCGCGTTCGGCAGCTGGTTTTGCTTTTTCTAACAATTCATTTGAAAACTCTAATACTTTTTCAGGCGTTTCTGCCATGCGTTCTTCTAATACAAAATGAGCATGCGTTTTATAACCCAAAAGATTCGCGCGATCATGCCTAAGTTTGGTGATTTGTAAAACGTTTTTCTGATTATCTAAATCATCATTTTTAAATGCTTTACTCCCTGCCGCAATGGTTAACTTCTCTCTAAGCTCTCTATTGTCTGCATAGGTTACAAAAGGAATGTAGCTTGGGTAATCTAAGGTGAATAGCCAACCTTCTTTCTCTTTAGCTTCTGCTAATTGTTTTGCAGCTTCTTTTGCGCCATCAGGAAGACCCGACAAATCAGCTCCATCCGTAATAAGCATTTCAAATTTGTTGGTTTCTGCTAAAACATTCTCACCAAATTTGAGTTTTAATTTGCTTAGTTTTTTATCAATGTCTCTTAGTGTCGACTTTTTGTCTTCCGGTAAGTTGGCTCCATTTCGTGAAAAGCTTTTATATTTTTTATCAAGAAGCGTTGCTTGCTCAGTAGTTAAATCTAATTCCGTTTTAGAATCATAAACCGCTTTAACACGCTTGAATAAATCTTCATTTAAAGTAATATCGTTACTGAATTCTGAAAGCATCGGGGAAACTTTTTGAGCAATTTTTTGAATTTCTTCATTAGTTTCGGCCGAATTAAGATTGAAAAATATACTCGAGATCCTATCTAACTGTTCTCCAGAAAAATCTAATGCTTCAATAGTATTTTCAAAAGAAGGCGATTTAGGGTTGTTTACAATTATATCAATCTCCTTTTTGGCCATTTTTATAGCTTCCTTAAAGGTAGGTAAATAGTCTTTTGTTTGAATTATTCTGAATGGAGGCGTGTTATATTTGGTTTTAAACGGGGTAATTAGTGGTTTCTTTATCATTTATTTAAAAAAGTTGTTAAATTTCATATTTACTATGTATGCATAGTAAATTAATTATATTTTTGCATCCGATAATACGAAGAGTGACTAACTCAAGAGAATTATTTGTTAATAGCTGAAAAGCCCTGAATCACTTCGGGGCTTTTTTCATTTTAAATCTTTTGCCGACTCGTTTACCTTAATTTTCAATGCTTCTTTATAAGCAATAATTTTATCAAGAACAGATTTATCACTAGATCCTATAATTTGAGCTGCCAAAATACCTGCGTTTTTAGCACCATTTAAAGCAACGGTTGCCACAGGAACACCTCCAGGCATTTGTAAAATGGATAGTACTGAATCCCAACCATCAATAGAGTTACTGCTTTTTACAGGAACACCTATTACAGGAAGTGGTGATAAAGACGCAATCATTCCTGGTAAATGCGCCGCTCCACCTGCACCCGCAATTACAACTGCAAAACCTCTTGTGTGGGCATGTTTACCATAATCAAATAATTTTTCAGGTGTACGATGCGCCGAAACAATATCTACTTCAACTTCTATATCAAAACCTTTTAAGATGTCTATAGCATCTTGCATAACTGGTAGGTCGCTTTTGCTACCCATAATGACTCCTACTTTCATAATAAATTCCAATTTTTAAATTACAAAATCCAAATGTCACTTTTTTGGAATTTTGTTTTTGTTATTTGGTGCTTACTGGCTTATAACTTTAATACGCTTCTTTACTTCTTCGGCAACGCGTCTGGCTTCATTTAAATCTTCATTCACAATAGTTACATGTCCCATTTTTCTAAACGGACGTGTTTGTTTTTTACCATAAATATGAGGTGTTACACCATCCATTTTCATGATGTTTTCAATATTTTCGTAAACCACATTTCCAGTATAACCTTCAGCACCAACAAGATTTACCATAACACCACCAACTTTACTATCTGTTCTTCCCAAAGGTAAATCTAAAATAGCTCTAATATGTTGTTCAAATTGAGATGTGTAACTGGCTTCGATAGTTTGATGACCAGAATTATGAGGTCTCGGTGCAACTTCATTTACTAAAATGTTATCGTCATTTGTTTGAAACATTTCAACAGCCAATATACCAATATGATTAAAAGCTTTCGATGTTTTTAATGCCACTACTTCAGCCTTTTTTGCAACAGTATCTGAAATTCTAGCGGGACAAATAACATATTCTACTTGGTTGGCTTCAGGATGAAATTCCATTTCAACAACTGGATACGTTTTCGTTTCACCAGAAACACTTCGGGCAACAATAACTGCCAATTCATTTTTAAACGGAATTAAATCTTCAGCAATGCATTCACCTTTTGGTAAGCCTTCCAAATCTGATAAGGATCTAACTACTTTTACACCATTACCATCGTAACCAAATTGAGCTGCTTTCCATACAAATGGAAATTCTAAACCGCCATTTAAAACGGCATCTTCAATTTCTGATAAATAGGCAAAACGAGAAAAATCAGAAGTCGGAATATTATTATCAACGTAAAACAATTTTTGCTTCGCTTTATTCTGAATTTGTCTTAATGTTTTTGAAGCTGGATACACCTTCACACCTTCTTTTTCAAGAGTTTCCAGAGCATCAACATTAACATTTTCAATTTCAATAGTTAAAACATCAACCTGTTTTCCGAATTTATAAACAGCATCATAATCCATCAAATCTCCTAAATGAAATTCGTTGCTAGCAATTTTACAAGGCGCTTCATCACTCGAATCTAAAACCGAGGTATAAATATCAAATTTTCGGGTAGTATAAAGCAGCATTTTTCCTAATTGACCACCACCAAGAATACCAAGTTTAAAATTTGAAGAAAAATAATTTGTCATGTTTTTGCTAAAAGTGTGTTTAAGATATGCAAAAATACACTTAAATCTTAAAATAGTTCCTAAATCGTAAATCAAAAAAGGCCGATTGTTTAATGTATTGAGTATATTGACTATCTTTGCCACTTTAAAATTAATATCCGTTGATAAAGTTACACGACAAATATTTCAAACCCTTTGTTTCCGCTAAGGAAATCGACGAAGCTTTACAACGCTTAGTTGATGAAATAGCTGAAGATGTTGGCGACGAAATTCCGGTGTTTATTGGTATCCTTAACGGGTCGTTTATGTTAACGAGCGATTTTGTTAAAAAATATCCAAAACCTTGCGAGGTTACTTTTATAAAATTAGCGTCCTATGAAGGGCTAAAATCTTCTGAAGATATTCAGCGTTTAATTGGTCTAACACAAGATTTAACAGGTAGAACCGTAATTATTTTAGAAGATATTATTGACACAGGGAAAACCTTGCATGAAGTTCATAGGATTTTTAAAAACGAAAAGGTAAAATCATTAAAAATTGCCACACTTTTTTACAAACCCGAAGCTTATAAAAAAGACTTTAAATTACATTATGTTGGTATTGAAATTCCAAATAAATTCATTGTAGGTTACGGCTTAGATTATGATGGATTGGGGAGAGATTTACCAGAAGTATATCAACTAAAAGAAACACAACATATGACGAACTTAGTATTATTTGGCCCGCCAGGAGCAGGTAAAGGCACACAAGCAGAATTTTTAAAAGAGAAATATAATTTAGTTCATATTTCTACTGGCGATGTTTTTAGGTTCAACATTAAAAACAAAACTGCTTTAGGGATGCTTGCTAAATCGTTTATGGATAAAGGTGCGCTTGTTCCAGACCAAGTTACTATTGATATGTTAGAAGCTGAAGTAGAGAAAAATACCGACGCGAATGGATTCATATTTGATGGCTTTCCTAGAACAGATGCGCAGGCTGATGCATTAGAAAAATTAATGGATAGTAAAGATTCTCATATTAATGCGATGATTGCTTTAGAAGTTGATGATGAAGTTTTAGTAAAACGTTTACTTGAACGCGGTAAAACTAGCGGAAGAAAAGATGATGCTGATGAAACCGTAATTAGAAACCGAATAAAAGTATACTATAACGAAACAGCCATTTTAAAAGATTATTACGCTGCCCAAGATAAATATTTTGGAGTTGATGGTGTTGGAAGTATCGAGGATATTACTAAGCGACTAAGCTCAGTAATTGATAAACTATAAATTCCTGCGCAGGCAGGAATCTCATTATTAAAAACTATAACTTTTAAATTGAAGTTATAGTTTTTGTATTTTAAATTTCAATCAATATTTTCGCTTCCGCGGAAAAAATACTAAAGGTAAGAGTGAGCAAACTTTTAACTTTTAACTCATAACTTTTAACTTGAACCATGACTGAGGGTAATTTTGTTGACTACGTAAAAATGTTTGTTTCTTCCGGAAACGGAGGTAAAGGCTCTGTACATTTACATCGCGAAAAATATATTACCAAAGGAGGTCCTGATGGTGGCGATGGTGGTCGTGGAGGTCATGTGATTGTACGTGGAAAATCAAACCTTTGGACTTTACTTCATCTTAAATTTAAAAAACATGCCAGGGCAGAACATGGTGGTCATGGAAGTAGCGGCCGTAGTTTTGGTTCTGATGGTGAAGATGTTTATATCGATGTGCCGTTAGGAACAGTTATTCGCGACACCGAATCAAATGAAATCCTCTTCGAAATCACAGAAGATGGCGAGGAACGCATTTTAGCCGAAGGCGGAAAAGGTGGCCTAGGAAACTGGCACTTTAAAAGTTCAACTAACCAAACACCACGATACGCACAGCCAGGTATTCCAATGGAAGAAAGGCACGTAACTATGGAGCTAAAAGTACTAGCCGATGTTGGTTTGGTAGGCTTCCCTAATGCAGGGAAATCAACCTTGTTGTCGGTAGTCACTTCAGCAAAACCTAAAATTGCCGATTACGAGTTTACCACGCTAAAACCAAACTTAGGAATTGTAAAATATCGCGATTTTCAAACTTTTGTAATGGCAGATATTCCCGGGATTATCGAAGGTGCAGCCGAGGGAAAAGGGCTAGGACATTACTTTTTACGCCATATCGAACGTAATTCTATATTGTTGTTTTTAATTCCTGCCGATGCCGAAGATATTAGGAAACAATACGATATTTTGTTGGACGAACTTCGTCGTTACAACCCAGAAATGCTTGATAAAGAGCGCATCATCGCCATTTCAAAAAGCGATATGCTTGACGATGAGTTAAAAGCAGAAATGAAAACCGAGCTAGATAACGAGCTACCAATTCCATACCTGTTTATTTCCTCAGTAGCTCAACAAGGCATTACCGAGCTGAAAGATTTGCTTTGGAAAATGCTGAACGATTAATATTTTGGCCTTACCACAAGGGTCAGGCTTTTCGCTATATCCTTTTAAGGCGTCATTGCAACGACGAAGGACCTAGCAATCTGTTATTTTTTTTTGCAACCGCATAATTATAGTTTATCATCTTTAAAAAGGATGCCGCTGCAATCCCTAACGCGGCAACCTAACTAAATTTCAACATTGGAACAATTTTTGATTCACTTTATTTAAAATTAAAAATTCATGAAATTCTTAAAAATCTCCATTCTAGCCTTACTTATCATATCATGCGCACCCATTCGCGTAAATTACGATTTTGATAAAATGGCCAATTTCAATACCTATAAAACCTATCAATATTACGGCAATATGGAAACCGGTTTAAGCGAATTGGATACCAAACGCTTGCTTAATGCTATTGATGCTAATATGGAAGCCAAAGGATTTGCCATTTCTGAAAACCCAGATTTTTTTATCGATATTAAAAGTCATGAATATCAAGCCGCACAACGTCAAACCGTAGGCGTTGGAGTAGGTGGAACAGGACGGAATATGGGAGGAGGCATTTCCATAGGTTTACCCATTGGTCAGGCCAATGTAAACAGACAAATAACCATCGATTTTGTTGACGAAAATAAAAAGCAACTTTTTTGGCAAGCTATTAGCGAAGCTAGTTTTAATCCAAATGCAAATCCAGAAAAACGAGAAGCTAGATTAAATGCTATTGTTGAAAAGGTGTTAACAGCTTATCCACCAGAAAAATAAATGCATTTTGTCATTCCAGAGAAAGAAGGAATCCAATTAGTTTTTAACAATCCTTTTGCTAGCAATTAGCAAATTCCCAGAATAAAAATTTGCGATATAAATACCTTGGCTCAAATTGCTAATATCAACTTGCTTGCTTTCATAATTAGAAAGTTTATCCGATTTAACCTTTTTGCCATCAATACTCATAATTTCTACTTTTAAATTTGAAACCGAATTGCTTTCAAACTCTAAATTTAAAATGTTACTTGTTGGGTTAGGATATAAGGAAATTGTATAATTATGCTGTTCACTTAAAATATCATCAACTCCAAGCGATGAGTAGTTTATAGTCCAAGTAACGGTGCTAACATGAATACTTTCATGGTTATCCACTCTTAAAAAACTCGAATTATCGTGTATTACGGTTGTTAATGTATTTGCGCCTTCAACCAAATCGGTTTCAAGTATGGAAATACCATCAACATTAGTAGCAAAGTTAGTAGCATTAAGCGTCCAATCACTTTCTAAAGTGTTTGGGTTTGGCTTCACTAAACTAAGTTGAAAATCTAAAGGAAATGTTGGGTCATCAACCGTATTGTTATTTGGTGTATACATGTCAATTGGCGAAATTAAACTATGAATTTTTTCAACAATACCTTCTCTACAAACATCACAAAAAGGATATCCTAAATAGCGCATTTTGCAAGTTTGATGTGGTCTATTCCAATTAGCAGCATTACCAGAAGCCGCATAAGGATAAATTCCAACACCATTGGTTCCTAACCAATTCTTCCATTTTATAAGACCTGTGTTGGTTTCTTGAGTCATGTTTATAGCTTCCGCCGCTAAAGCATCTCCCGGATAATATTCATCTTTTAAATCGAATAGCGAGTGACCTAATTCATGAATAACAATCTCATCAGCATCCGTTCCGGTTGATGAGGTTGCATAAGGGCCACCTGCACCGCCATACACGGATGAGTTCACTAAAATTATGGGTTGGTCATATTCTGGAAAATTATTAGCTAATACATTATAAACCGTTGAAGATTGATACGTATAAAGTAACCTGTGAATATTTGCAGTATCAAAAGAGGTGTTAAAATAAGTATCCACATTACTTATTGCTACAGGAGGCGCAATGGTTGATTCTAAAGGTTCGGTACTTGTTCCTGGATGGTCGGCACCACTTTCATTTGATGGTACTTTTATGGCATAAACATTAAAGTAATCAGCATATTCCAAAAACGGCGATTGCGAAAACATTTCGGTTGTAAAGGCGGTAGCATCAGTAATAAATTGATTTAATTCCCCTGAGGTATAGCCATCTGACATAAACACAAGGTTAATTCGATTCGTATTATCACCTTCAAATTTAATAGTTTCAACATCAAAATTTTGCGCATTAATGCAAATGATTGTCAAGAAAAACGAGCAAAAAAGTAATGATTGTTTCATAATTTTAGTTGCGTTTTAATGAGTTGGATGTCCTTGTTTTCAACATTACTAATTTCGCTAATGGTAATATAAACAGTATTTGGTTTTAATTTTAATTTTAAAGAGAATTCTGCACTATCTAGTTCAACTGTTTTAAGCTGAAATTCATTGGTTTCATCAACATACTCAAACGTTTTTATTAGTGGGTTTTTTATAATGACACTTTGCAATACGTTATCTTTTTTATCTAGTTGACGGCAGTTTAAATCTCCTAAAACACCTTTTTCAAGGTGTTTGTTAATATTTTTTTTTAGCGTTCCTTTAGTAACTATTGTATTAATCCATCGAACGCTTTTTATTTTGTTATCATTATAATTATTTTTTATTGAATAATTTATAAAAATGAGTTTAGGGTTCAATTCTTCAACAGTAGAATTTTGAATAATTTCTTTTTTTGAACCACACGAATGCATCATTGTAAATATCAATGAAAGTAGGAGTAAAGCAGTATAGTTTGAATTTACTTTTTTCACAAAAACAAGATTATTTTTTTTAATCCATGTGTAAATTTAATCATTTTCATTAATGTATAACTTATAGGAATAAAAAAAGGAGACCTAAAGTCTCCTTACTATTTTAAATTAAATACCTTTAAATTAAGGATTTGTAACTGTCTTTATAACCGTAAAGTGTAATTATATTTAGTACTAATAAAACAATGGCGCCAGCACTATTAGCTGGGTCTAAGTTTAGGTGAAATAAAACAGCGTTTATGGAAACACTCATTAAAATAATGGCTAATAAAGCGCCATATTTATTAAAAATAAATGCTAAACCAGCAGCAACCTCTACAATTCCAACAAGAGGTAATGTTTTGGTTGACATTAAAGCGACCATATAATTCATTACAGCCTCTGGCATATTTTCTGGTGCTGGCATAAAATTTAAAAACTTGTTTGAGCCGAAAATAACGAGTAATACGCCAAAAATAATTCGAATGATTTTAAATACTTTTGAATTCATAGTGCTATTTGTATTAGTTAGTGAAATGAAAGATAGTTATTAATTGTAAATAAATCTATTTAGAGATTCGTCTGAAGAAACCAACCGAACTAAAACCGGAAAGGGTCTTTCGGCTTAATAAAAATAATCTATTCTTAAATTATCTGACACCTCCCTTAATCCCTCCTTGTTAGGAGGGAAACTGTTGGGTATGAGTTTCCCCTCTAAAAGAGGGGAGTAAGGGGTGTGTAAATAAAAGGTTTTTCAAATATTAATATCTCAAAACTAGCCAAATTTAAATTACTTAACACTAATTCTTGTACCTTCACTATGGCTGCTAAACTCAGGTGCATACATACTTTGAATGGTCGTGATGCCATTACTCATATTACCAGCATTATTCACGCGTAAATCATATTCAAAAACATAAACGCCTTTTGGCAAATAATCAAAAAAGAAGTTGGTTGATGCATCTTTTGTGCTTTCATAATAACCCAAACCATCTTGCCATTTGTATTGACTCAAAACATTTACAGGCTCTAATCCTGAAGCGCGCATATCTTTCATATGAATAAATTCCATGTTTCTGTCAGAACGTAATTCAATTCTAACGCGTATTAAATCGCCAACTTTTAAATCGGATTCTGACGTTATTTCTAAAATTTCTTCACCCGTATCAGTATTGGTTTTAAGAAATAGTTTTTTCTTTAATTTAAGCGGTGTTTCAGCTGAAGTTATCTTGTCTAAATCTTCAAAATATTGCCAGTATAAACCTCCCCAAGCAATCCCTTTCCCTGTTTTTGTAATTTTCACTTCGCCCATTTCTGGTTTAATTTCTTGGGTATTCCAAGAAGTTTTGTAGTAACCAGTTCCAGCTTCAACTTTTACAGCTTCTAATTTTTTAGGGTCAATGTCTTGTCCGCCAACAATCACATCAACCATATCAGTAACGCTTAACCAATCACTTCCTTGCAGTAATAAGGCATAAACGGCATCGGTAGTTGCTTTTGTTGTTTTCCATCGGTTGGTTTGCTTGTTTTTAAGTAACCAAATTTTTAAGTTATCAATGGTTTCTGTATCATTTTCAATTTCAGAGAAAGCCTCAATTAACAAAGCTTGAGTTTCAATAGGCGCCTGATACCAATACCAGGAGTTCGTGTTCGCTTTCCAATACATACCTAATTCTTCAGAAGTTATGCTGGTTTCTTTAAGTGATTTTAAAATCTTAGAAACCGTTTTAGCGTCGTTGTTTCTATGTGAAATTAGAGCCATCATGCCTTTTGAATATAATGAGCGATCCAGCCAAAACTTCTTTATTTGCGTTTGGTAATAGTCCATAATAGTTTCAACTTCTTTAGATTTTTCAATCTCTGGGAAAAAGCTTCGCATGTATAAATAATGAAGTTGCGTGTAGCTTAAATGGTCGCTATCTAAATCTACATCTTTATTATATTTTCTGATGTCTTTGTATTCTTTTATGAATTCGTTGTCAAGATAGTTGATGGCTTTTTGAATCATTTGACTTTGAGACCCTTCGACTGCGCTCAGGGAGACACCTAGTTTAGAAAGATGCCCAAAACCAGTAATGATATGTTGTGTAATGAATCTGTTTTCGTAACCGCCTTTAAACCAAGACCAAGCACCAGAGGCCATTTGATTATTTTCTAATTTTTTAATTGCCGATTGTAATTCATTAGTCATTTTATTTAAATCGAATAATAAGGCGATTCGTTTTTTCTGTTCAGTTTCACTTTCTGCATCGCGTAGCCAAGGTGTTTCTTGAATTAAAATAGATTTCAATTCTTCATTTTTCTCTAAGTTAGAAAGTAAAGCGTCTGTATTTCGCCATTGATTAAAAACCTCCTGAATTCTAGGATTTGAATTTGCAATATGACTCGCCAAAGCGTTGGCATAATATCTTGAGAATGTTTGTTCGTTACAATCATAAGGATATTCCATTAAATAAGGCAAAGCCTGAACCGCATACCATGCAGGATTGGAAGTCATTTCCAAAGTCAACTTATGA
>NZ_JBATHX010000256.1:0-3074 GCF_049667265.1 Algibacter sp.
GTCCTTTCTTTTCCGAATATTTCTCAAGCCATTTTTGGTCAATTTTCGTTGCGTTTTCTAATATCAAATCAACGTTTGTCCATTCGTTTTTTTTTGTTTTTCGTTTTGCTTGATCGAGCATTCCGTTTGAAAGGTCGATTCCTATTATTAGTCCAGAATTGTATAATTTTCGTTGAAAAAATTTAAAATTAACTCCCGTTCCACATGGTAAATTCAATATCGTCTGTCCTTTTTTTATTCCCAGTTCTTTAATGGCATAATCCCGTGATTTTTTATAATAACAATTCGAGATGTAGTCATAAATTCCTGAAATCTTATCATAATAGGCAATAGCTTTTTCCTGTTCCTCGTTCGTTCCGTTCATATTAGTTTCCTTGGTGATTTTTTCAGCTTGCAGGTAACGGTTTTGTATATGAAAAGTAGCGGATTGATAATAGAAATCTTTACTGATTTCTGGAATGTATTAAAAAAGCACAAGCTTTAAAAACTTGTGCTTGAGAAGCTATTTTTTATATACGTTGTTGTACATAGGCCTTTAAAATGCAATCTTTACTCAGTTTCTCCAAAGACCACATTCGTCAATTCTATGATTCCAGTTCTATCGTAATACAAAAACACATTGCTTATTTTCATGTCATCATTAAACATCATTACAGCATGCTGTCTAACCGTTGTAGATTGCTCTTTAAGCGTAATTGTCATATCTGTATATGCAAGTACTCCTGAACCCACCGCCTTATAGTAGTTTGTCGGTTTATTTACTTTAATAGGTAAAAGTGTGTTTTTTGCAAAGGTCATTTTTCCTCCTGTCGTCTTTTCCCAATTTTTCCAAAATGCAATGACATTGTCTTTTCCCTTGATTGAATTACGTGTATCGGCACCGCCATCTGGCCAATACCATGTAATGTCGTCAGCCATGATGGCTCCATAGGCATCATGGTCTAAGTTTGAGAAGTGGTCATACAACTTCAGGACAATATCGGCATATTCTTGAGAGGCGGACTCTAATACAGGTGGTTCTTCTTCTACTACTTCAGCATTTTCTTTTTTGGTTTCGCCACAACTTGCTATAAGAAGTGCACAAAAAATCAATCCTGCTTTCAGGATGTTAGGGTTGAATAGTGTTTTCATTTGGTTGTTTTTAGTTGATTAATAATAAGTTAAAGATATTAAAAATAATCTTTGTATTTGTGTTTTCAGCTTGTGTACAACGTTGTTGTATAAGATTAGTTGCGTGGTTTAAGCAACTAATTTAGCAAATACAAACCGAATAGAAAGTCCGCGAGGACTTTCGTAAGTAGGCTTGTACTAGCAATTAATTTTATACGGTGTTGTGTGCAGTTTTTTATTCGTCAATTTCGTCAATTTCGTCAATTTTCAATAAATGCATTAATCTATGAGCAAATGGTGCAAAAAATATGGCTACAGTACTTAAAAAAATAACTCCGCTGAATATTGCATAAATTGAAGCAAATAATTTTGCAGAATCCGTATTCAGTTCGTTGACTGGTCCCATTCCAGTTAATATCATTGAAGCATTATAAATACTATCAATCCAATTTAAATTTCCTATGTAGTGATAACCAAAAACACCAATACCAATTGAGATAGTTAATAAACCTATTGAAAATAAAGAATACTTAAGTACTCGTTTTGCAAATTTTTTAGGTGAAAGAATATTTTTCTTTTTCATTTTATCCAATATTCACATTGAACAAATAACCAACTAATGCTGTCAGTCCCATTGCGACAGTTCCCCAGAATGTAATTCGGATAATAGCTTTTCCAATACTTGAACCACCAGTTCTAGCTGCTAATGCTCCTAATACTATTAGAAAAAATAGGGCAAAACCATAAAGCGAATATTCCATACTCTTTAAAGGAAGAAATATCGTTACTAAAAAAGGAAGTAATCCTCCAACTGTGAATGCTGCACCTGAAGCAAATGCAGCTTGTATAGGTTTAGCTTGACTAATTTCATTAATTCCTAATTCATCTCTTATATGTGCTCCTAACGCATCGTGTTCCGTTAATTCTTTAGCAACTGTTAAGGCAGTATCTTTTTTTAGACCTCTTTTTTCATAAATTTCCGCTAATCTTTCTAATTCGATTTCGGGCATTTCAGCCAATTCTTGCTTTTCACGTTCTATATCAGCTTTTTCCACATCAGTCTGCGAACTTACAGAAACATATTCTCCAGCTGCCATTGATAAAGCACCAGCAACTAGTCCTGCTAATGTTGCCAAAATAACAGGTTCTCTCAAATCACTTGCAGCAGCAACTCCAATCGCGATACTAGCAGTTGATAAAATTCCATCATTAGCTCCAAGGACAGCAGCTCTTAACCAATTACTTCTATGTATATAATGATTATCTAAATAATTGTCTAATTCCTCTGTTTTTTCTGTCATTTCTATTGTTTGTTCAAATTACACACAACGGTCTTGTATAAGATTAGTGGCGTGTTTAAGCACCTAATTTAGTAAATAAACACTAGATAGAAAATCCGCGAGGATTTTCGTAAGTAGGCGAGAACTAGCCATTAATTTTATACGGTGTTACCCAACGTTTTTTATTTTCAGACTAAATTAATTCCAGCTTTCGCAAAAATATCTTTTAATTCTTTTTCAATCGGAAATGGTTTTAAAGGCGGAACATTCGCTCCTCCAGGATTACCAACTGGAATTTTTCCAACGAAGGATTTCACACCTCCAAAAATCAGACGTGGAATTTGTCCAATAATTTCTTTTCCGCTTTTGATTTTAATTCCGAATTGCAACATTTTCCAATGCACAAAAGTATGAGCGTAAGGATATTTTTGTCCGATTATATGAGCTCTTTCCAGATGATTCCAAGCACTTTTTAAATTTCCGTTTGAGTATTCAGTTCGGTATTTATCCAATTCAGTTTTATAGTATGGCTTTAGACTTTCAGGTATCGAAGTGTAAAATTTCATATTCGTTTTTTTAAGTTTTCTGTTCAGTTTAAAATTCTAACGTTCTGTTTTTGCAAATGTTGGGTAACGTGTTTGTATATGGTTTGTTGCGTGGTTTAGCACCTAATTTAGCAAATAA
>NZ_JBATHX010000257.1:0-7860 GCF_049667265.1 Algibacter sp.
TTCTTTTCAATTTGCTTTTTATATTATGATGCTAGATTTGGGTTTCCTTGTTTAACAACATAATGCAAATATTAATTAATTAATCCATTGAACTAAAAAGTGTGTTATTTAGTACTCTCCAAATATAAAACTATGAAATATATTTAAACGATTAAATACATTATTATTCGATGAAATGCAATAAATTTTAACATCTCCAGACGATTAACAACATATTATCGATGAAATACACAATATCAGATAATTGAATTTACATAATAAAGCACAAAAAAATAAAAAAAGCACCCTAAAATAGGATGCTTTTTTACTAACTAACCAACCAAAATATGAATTACAATTCTTAAGTTTAAAGTAACCACTCAATAAACTTTATAACGAATGTAATTACGGTTATCATATCACAATCCTCGTGCCAAAAAACATTTCCTTTATCTTTTTGTGAATTCTTTAACACTCATAATTTAGTATTCACCTACTAGTAAAAGCCATAAAATTGTTTGATATTTGTGACTATATAAATACTTGAAATTTCGATGAAAAAATTATCCTTCCTATTAATAGCTTTATTTATTGTTGCTTGTGGTAAAGACCAAAACGACTTAACAGTAAAAGTTAAGGTAAAAGACTTAAAAAAAGGAACCTTATATCTTAAAAAAGTTGAAGACACCATATTAGTAACTGTAGATTCGCTAGTAATAAATGGTAATTATAATATTGAATTACATAGTAAATTAGACACTCCAGAAGTTTTCTATTTATATCTTGATAAGAATAGCGCAGAAAAAGATAGAATTACTTTTTTTGCTGATAAAGGCGTGACAGAAATTAATACAACATTGAAAAATTTTGCATTCGATGCCGATATAAAAGGTTCTGACCAACAAAAGGTATTAAATGAATACCTAACCCTAATTTCTAAAATGAATAATAGGAATTTAGAATTAATAAAAGAACAATTTGATGCTCAAAAGAAAAATGATACTGCTGTTTATTTAAAATTAGCAGAAGAAGCAAAAAATAGTACAAAGCGCAGATACTTATATACGGTAAACTTTGCCTTAAATAATAAGGATAGTGAAGTTGCGCCTTATTTAGCATTAACTGAAATATATAACGCCAGAATCGATTTATTAGATACTATAAATAAATCTCTAACGCCTAAAGTAAAAACTTCTAAATATGGTAAAGAATTAGAAGCGTTTATTGAAAAAATAAAAAATACTGAATCCGAATAACTAAAAGCTGAAACTTAAATAATAAAAAAAAACCTTTCCAAAATGGAAAGGTTTTTTTTATTTTTAAGAGCCGATGGAGGGACTCGAACCCACGACCTGCTGATTACAAATCAGCTGCTCTAGCCAGCTGAGCTACATCGGCGTTTTTAACGGATGCAAATATAATCGCAAAATTAATATATGCAAATAGTCCATTAAAAAAATTTATCCAAGTTTATTAATTTTTTCAATTAAAGCTCTTCCCTTAGTTTCAAGTTCATTATTAATTGCTTTAAAATGCGCTTTAGGGCTTTCCACCTTTTTAGCATTAACTTTTACAATTAACGCGTCAAAAGTTGAAATCGCTTCATCTATAATAGCTTCACTTTTTTTAGTGTCTTTATCCGTATTTGAGTATTCCCAAATGTATACCGCTTCAATAATATCTCCTAAAACGTAATTAATATCTTTTTTTAAATCTCTAACATTTGCCATAATTTCTAATTTTAATTGGTTACAAAACTACACATAAACTTCTAATAGGCTAACTTTTTTAAAATAAATTTCACAGTCTTCATTTTCCACAAAAGTAATGAAGTTTCATCCTTGATTAATGTTTTCAAAATGCCATTTTACGCCCCAGAATAGCTTACAAAATTCCTAGGTGTTTCATAAAGTGTTATCTCCAGTTCCATTACATCATCAAGCTTTGGTTTGATTTTATTATAAATAACAACAGCTATATTTTCAGCAGTAGGATTAAGCTCTTTAAATTCAGGAACTTCAAGATTCAAATTTTTGTGATCAAAGGCATCCTCTATTTCACTTTTTATAATATCTTTTAGAATCTTCATGTCAATTACAAAACCCGTTTCTTTATCAATTTCACCAGTAACACTAACAATAAGTTCGTAGTTATGACCGTGAAAATTAGGATTGTTACATTTTCCAAAAATTTCATCGTTTTTTTCAAAACCCCAATCTTTTCTAAACAACCTATGGGCAGCGTTAAAATGTGCTTTTCTACTAACAGTAACTTTCATTATGATTTGATGTTTATGTGTTTGTAGAATTTATCAAAAATAACCTTAAACCAAGCTGTATATAATTCTGGATGTAATGAAATATTAGTTTTAACATTTTCTAATGGCATCCATTTCCAACTGGCAACTTCCTCTAAATTTATAATAGGTTCGTTTTCATAGTTCCCTATTAAAACATGGTCAAACTCATGTTCCGTTAAGCCATTATCGAAAGGCGCTTTATATATAAAAGAAATAGATTCTTTTAAATCTGCAACAAAACCCATTTCTTCTTGCAAACGTCTTTTTCCAGCTTGAATATTAGTTTCTCCATCGCGTTGATGACTACAGCATGTATTCGTCCAAAGTCCCGGTGAATGATATTTATTCATAGCCCTTTGCTGTAACATTAATTCATTTTTATCATTAAAAATAAAAACTGAAAATGCCCGGTGTAACACAGCTTTTTCATGAGCCTCCATTTTTGACATTAAACCTATTTGTTCATCCTTTTCATTTACAAGGATTACTTTTTCTTCTTTCATCTGCTAATTTTTATTTTCAATTTGGGTCAGATGTAATTCGGCAATAAAAAGTTCGTTATAATCAACAAAATTATTATCCCTCATTTCATAGTTTAACAAAAATACAAACAAAATAGTAACTTGGTAAGTCTTCTAAAATAAAAAAGCATCTAAATAAATTTAGATGCTTTTAAACTTAATGGTTTATTATAAATTAGTTTGAAACTACAATAAACTCACTTCGTCTGTTTGCCTGGTGTTCTTCACTAGAACATTTAACACCATTAGAACATTTATTTGTTAAACGAGTTTCACCATAACCTTGACCGGTAATCCTATTTGCAGAAATTCCTCCTTTATTAATTATATATTCTCTTGTCGATTTATTTCTTCTATTAGACAATGCCCAGTTATAAGCATCTCTTCCTCTTGAATCTGTATGAGAACGTACATCAATTTTCACATTAGGATATTCTTTCATGTATTTAATAACCTTTGCTAATTCTATTTCGGCATCAGGACGAATAAATGATTTATCATAATCAAAATAAATAGGTTCTAAGCCCAATAATAAAGCTAAATCAGTACCTATTTTTGCCGCTTCAGGTTCTAATTGTAATTGAAGTTTAATTTCCTTTTCATCACCAGTTACTACAGAAAAATCTATAAAATCATCCTTGTATTTTTCTTTTTTAGCTTCAACCAAATAAGTTTTTTCATTACAACCAAGATCAAAACTAAAATTACCAGAATCATCACTTTTTAATGACTTTAATAGGTTTCTATATGAATCATAAATATATACATCAGCATCAGCTATAATGTCTTGAGTTCTTTTATTCACAACAGATCCTGCTATAGCCCTAGTACAATTTTCCATTACAAAGCTATAAATATCATCATCCCCTTTACCATTTTTTCTATTTGAGGAGATATAGCCTTTTCTTGTGGTTTCATCAATAATAAACCCAAAATCATCTTTTGAACTATTAATTGGCTTTCCTAAATTATGAATCATCGATGATGCCTCCTTTAATTTATCTAATTCAACTGCAAAAACATCTAGCCCACCTAATCCAAGATGTCCATCAGATGAAAAATAAAGAATCCCTGTTTCACCTACAAACGGAAAATTTTCTCTTCCCTCTGTATTAATTTTTGGGCCTAAGTTTACTGGTTCACCATAAGTTCCATCATCATTAATATCTACAACAAAAATATCTGAAGCACCTTGTGTACCAAACATATCAGAGGAAAAATAAAGTTTCTTTTCATCGGCACTTAGTGCAGGGTGAGCTACATTATAATCGTCATTATTAAATGGTAGAGATACTATTTTTTTCCATTCACCATCAATCAAAGTTGCTTTATAGATTTTTAAACCGTGAATGTCTTCATTATTCTTTTTGAACTTACCTTTAAAAAAATTATTTCTAGTAAAGTAAGCTGTTTTACCATCTTTAGTGAAAGTTGTGGAAGATTCATGATACTTAGTATTAACATCTCCATTGACTTCTGTTACACTACCATTTTCATTTAGTTCAAATAAATCTAAAAAGGGTTGGTCATTCCATTTATAAATTTTTTCATCCTGATCTCTTGACGATGAAAAAATTAAATTTCCATTGTAAGTGGATGTTCCAAAATCTGAAAACGCTGTGTTAATATCCAAATTTTTCAATTCAAAATCAAAAGACATTTCATCAATTGATTTTACATAATTTGGTTTATTTAAAAATTGCTTCACTCTTGAATCTTCTGATTTAATAGCCGCAAAACTTTTAAAAACTCTATCAGACTCATCATACTTTTCAAGAGCCCTTAATGCCTGTGCATACCTAAAGTAATTTTCAGGATCTATAGGAAGGTTAAAAGCCAATAACTTTTCATACCACTCGGAAGCTTCGTCCATTTCATTATTAAAATAATATGAATTTGCTAATTTTTCAATGATTTCTATCGGAGCTTCTTCCTTGTTTGCTAATTTTAATAATTCATTCCTAGATTTAACATAGGATAGATTATCATAATCTTTTATTGCATTCCGTGATTTAACTTTTTGAGCAAATGAATCATTAAAAACCAAAGCACTTAAAATAGATAGTATATATATTGTTTTTTTCATGTCTATAAACTTTTAAAAGAATCTTGGTGATAAAATTTTACCTATTTGTTGTAATTCTAGACGTAACATAACTTCGTGTGTTCCGTTATTATAATTTCTTAAACCAGTAGTAGTTGCATCATAAGAATACCCTAATAAAAGTCCTGGACTTAATTGAAACCCAATTAAACCGCTAAAAGAATCATCCCATCTGTATGCAACACCCAAAGTAAATTTATCGTGAAATAAAGCATTAAGTGATAAATCTGCTATAATCGGTGATCCATCAACTCCTTTTACTAAAACTGCAGGTTTTAATTTCGTATTGTCACTTAAATTAAAAACAAGTCCCCCAATTAAGTACATGTGAAAACGCTCAGTAGCAATAGATTGTTGATAATCATCGTAGTGATTAGTTTCCAAAATATTAGGAACTGCCACTCCCAAATAACCATTATCTGAATGCAAATACAAACCTGCTCCTAAAGTTGGTGATATTAAATTTATATCATTCTGTCCAAAAACAGGATCGCCATCAACTGAACTACCTTTACTCCAATCTGTATCAAGCATGTGCATTCCTCCTTTAACACCAAAGGATAACTTTAATTTTCCAGATTCATTAAGCGGAATGGTATATGCTAAATTAGCATCAACACTAGTTTCAGTTGCAGGACCTAATTGATCTCTAACAATGTTTAATCCTAAACCTATTCTATCGTTACTTAACGGAGAATGAATTCCAAATGTCATTGTTTTTGGTGCTCCATCAAGACCAACCCATTGCGTTCTATATAATGCTGTTGCACTTAAAACATCTCTTTGCCCAGCATAAGCTGGATTCACACTCATGGTATTATACATGTAATGCGTGAATTGTGGCTCTTGTTGCGCTTTAACCTCTAAACTTAATAGTGCAGTAAACACTACTAAAATTAAACTTTTTATGAATGATGACTTTTTTATCATTTTTATCATTTTTTTTTAGCTGTTTACTTTTTATTATCTATTAATATATATCCATCCTGCTTTTGGTTCAGAACCATCTCCTAAATCCAATACATAATAATAGGTTCCTTCAGGTAATTTATCCTTTTCATTTAATGTTACCCTTCCGTTTGAAGTACCATCCCATCCTTCATCATTTTTATAATGACGTTTAAGATATACAATGTTACCCCAGCGATTATAAATTTCCAATTTGTTATTTGGATAATTATCAATACAAGTAATGATTAATGTATCTCCAAAATTATCTCCATTTGGTGAAAATTCATTGATAACTGTTAGGCAACCTAATTCAGTTACTGTTGAATCATCAGAAGTGTTTCCATCTGTGTCAATACCATTATCACTAGTATCATTTACTGGCCCAGACAAGCTGGTTCCTGTGGCAATCACACTATTACTTACACCTCCTGAATTAATAGCTACTTGGGTAATATCAAAACTTGCTGTATAAATAGCAATCTCCCCAACAAGTAACGTACCTTCTGGACTTCCTTGATCTGCACTAACAAATACTGGATCTACTGTTAAAGCAATCGCATTTCCATTTGCATCCAAGAATATATCCTCTAAAGTTAAGCTAGTAATAACAACATTACCTGTGTTTTCAACTTCAATAGTATATTCAATTTCATCTCCTAATGATGTTCCAAATACTTGAGCCGTTTTGGTAACTTCCATAGAAGCTAAACAACCCGTCGCAGTCGGTGTTAACGTTATATCGCCCTCATTAAAATCACATGGGTTAAGCGGATCGGTTGGTGTTTCGCCATTTGAAGGTGTTAATTCATCTCCATTTGTTACACCATCACCATCACAATCAACTGCTAACCATAGTACATCTGGTGTTAATGTCATATCAGCTGTATTGTAATCACATGAATCATTAGGATCAGTTGGTGTTTCGCCACCTGGAGGAGTTAACTCATCGCCGTTGGTTACACCATCGCCATCACAATCTGCTGTTAAGTAAATTGTATTTGCTGTGTCCTCATCGCCTATTGTACCATCATCAGCACATGGATCAAATTCTTCTCCTGGTATTTCATTTTCATTTGTTGTTCCATCGCCATCACAATCTGATGTGCTCCAATCGCCTCCTTGAGATACTGTAACATCAGATGCTAAGTAATCACATGGATCATTTGGATTAGTTGGTGTTTCGCCATCTGGTGGGAATAACTCATCGCCGTTGGTTACACCATCGCCATCACAATCTGTATTTGGATTTGATGTACAATCATCATTATCCAAAATAGTTCCAGTTGCTGGAATACTGTCTATTACAAGATTATAATACTCACTAGTTTCTAATAAGGTATCATCTGTTGTTGGTACCGTTACGGTAAATGATATTACTCCTGCAGGTACCGTTATCAATCCTGTTAAAGAATCATACGTTACACCATCACTAAAAGTAGCTGCACTATAATCGGTTGCGCTATCGGTTGTGTTATCTGAAAGTATATATGTAAACGTTTCATCTGTTGCACTTGCCACGCTAAGTGTTACCGTATGCACTAAATCAGTCCCTTCTGTAACCGTAGCATCTGTTACTGTTATTACAACTACTGAATCACCATCGATAATCGTTCCTGTGGCAGTTACACCATCAATAACAAGATCGTAGAATTCATTTCCTTCAGATAAAGCATCATCCGTTGTTGCACTTGTTACCGTAAACGAAGTAACTCCTGCAGGTACCGTTATAGTTCCATCACCGTTATTAACCACACCATCACTAAAAGTAGCTGCACTATAATCAGTTGCGCTATCGGTTGTATTATCGGTTAAAGTATAAGTATACGTCTCAGGGGTTGCACTCGACCCACTCATCGTTACCGTATGTACTAAATCAGTCCCTTCTAACTGTGAGTCTGAAGTAACAAATGATACTTCTACCGCAAAGTTTAAGGTAATGGTCGCATCGTTAGATACATTACCATCATTATCTTCTACATTATAATCTACTGGCGTTGGGTCTGAGG
>NZ_JBATHX010000258.1:0-19076 GCF_049667265.1 Algibacter sp.
ACCTTAAGGAAGGTTTTTATAAAAATAGAAAATTAAAAGTAATTATTCTGCATTCTGAACGAGGTTCAGATACAAACTACCAACAAAAAATAGTTTATTTATGATTCTGAAACACCTTCAGAATGACAAATTTTAAGTTTTTAAGGTTGTACAAATAAAAAATCCACAGCATTATCCTATTGAATAATACTGTGGACTTACATATTTATTTATTTTATAGCACCGATATGTTGCGCTAAATCAATCAATTTAGTTGAATAACCAAACTCATTATCATACCAAGATACTAATTTAACAAAGCCATCATTTAATGCCATACTTGCGTTAGCATCAAAAACACTTGTTCTAGATTCAGATACGAAATCTTGAGATACAACACCTTCTTCAGTATATCCTAAAACACCTTTTAATTCACCTTCAGAAGCATCTTTTAATGCTTTCTTAACTTCAGCCCAAGGAGCTGGTTTTGTTAAGCGACAAGTTAAATCTACCACAGATACATCAACAGTAGGGATTCTGAAAGCCATACCAGTTAATTTTCCGTTTAATTCAGGAATTACTTTTCCAACAGCTTTAGCCGCTCCAGTTGAAGCAGGTACGATGTTGTTTAAAGAAGCACGACCTAAACGGTAATCTTTTTTAGAAACACCATCAACAGTTGATTGTGTTGCAGTAGCCGCGTGAACTGTAGTCATTAATCCTTCAGCAATTCCGAATTTATCGTTAATTACTTTAGCTAATGGCGCTAAACAGTTAGTAGTACAAGATGCGTTTGATACAATTTTATCAGCAGCAGTAATTTGTTTGTGGTTTACACCCATAACAAACATTGGCGCATCAGCAGATGGTGCAGAAATAGCAACCTTTTTAGCTCCAGCTTTAATGTGTTTACCAGCACCTTCTAAATTTGTGAAGATACCTGTACAATCTAAAACTACATCTGCTCCAACAGCATCCCATTTTAAATCTTCTGGGTTACGCTCAGCAGTTACACGGATTGTATTTCCGTTTACTATTAAGTTACCATCTTTAGTAGAAATAGTTCCATCAAACTGTCCGTGAACAGAATCGAACTTTAATAAGTACGCTAAATGATCTACATCTAATAAATCATTAATACCTACTACTTCAATATCCTTAGATCTAGCAGCTGCTACTCTAAAAGCAATTCTACCTATTCTACCAAATCCGTTAATTCCAATTTTTAATTTTGACATAATCGTGTTTATAAATGTTAAGTGCTCATGATATCTGAGACACGCAATAATTCTAAGTTTATTTTTGTTTTTCCTTTAATGGCATTATCTAAAGGTGTAAGTTCCATTTTACCATCCATAAGACCAACCATATAATTGGTTTGTCCATTTAATATGGATTCAACAGCCTTTACGCCCATTCTACTAGCAAGTACTCTATCAAAACAAGACGGTGCTCCCCCACGTTGCATGTGACCAAGAACGGACACGCGAACGTCATAACCTTCCATGTTTTCATCAACATAATCTTTTAATTGGAAAATGTTTTTTCCAATTTTATCACCTTCAGCAACAATAACAATACTTGATGTTTTTCCAGTTTTTCTACTTCTTCTTAAAGATTCTACTAATCTATCTAATCCTAAATCTTCTTCCGGTATTAAAATTTCTTCAGCACCACCAGCAATTCCTGCGTTTAAAGCTATATGACCAACATCGCGCCCCATAACCTCAATAAAGAATAAACGGTTATGTGAACTTGCTGTATCTCTAATTTTATCAATGGCTTCAACTACCGTATTAAGTGCAGTATCAAAACCTAATGTATGTGATGTTCCTACAATATCATTATCAATGGTTCCAGGAATTCCCATTACTGGGAAACCAAATTCTTGATTGAATATAAGAGCTCCAGTAAAAGATCCGTCTCCACCTACAACAACCAATCCATCAATTTTATTATCAATTAAGTTTTGGTGTGCTTTTTTTCTACCTTCTTCAGTTCTAAATTCTTTAGACCTTGCAGATTTAAGTATTGTTCCGCCTTTGTTAATTATACCTCTAACACTTCTGGCGTTCATTTCTTTGAAGTCACCTTCAATCAAACCTTCATAGCCTCGATAAACACCAACGCATTCTATATTATGGTAAGCACATGTTCTAACAACGGCGCGTATTGCTGCATTCATTCCTGGAGCATCTCCACCTGATGTTAAAACTGCAATCTTATTTATTGTTTTTGGCATTAATTTCTAAATTTATTACGGTAAAATTAATAAACAAAAAGCATATATCGATAGCATTTAAAATAAATTAATATGTTTTAAGACTATAACGTTTTAGTATATAAAACTAAAACGTTTTAGTTGAAATAAAAAATGGTAATACTTTGAAAAACAGCACAAAAAAGTATTTATTCTTCTGAAGAAGACTTCATTGAAACAAAATCTGGTAAGGCACTTTTTGCTTCGTTTTCTTTTTCGTTTTCTTTTTTAGTAGAAATAGTTTCATCATCGTCTTCAGATTTTTTAAAGAGTTTTCGAAGGAGCTCCTTAAAGGTGTCAAAATCTACATTATAAGAAAGCCCAATACCTTGTGTATAACCAATAGGATCTCCAAAATTTCTAATACTATTTTCTCTATTAAAAACTTTAGCGGTAAGTGTTCCGTTTTGATTTAGAAGGAAATCTATTTCAACATCGCCAGCAATTACAGTTTCGGTGGCTCCACCAACTGGCACACCTACTTTACCATTTATTAAAACACGATCACTAATTTGCGTTTGTAATGTTACGCCCACCCGATCATCCGTTTGGTAATCTGGTCTGTTTTGACCGGCCTGGTAATTTAACCCCACATTCACCTTACTATCACCTGAAGTAAAAATACCATTTATAATTCCATTAAGTCTTTCTGCTATGGTACCTGAGGCGTTAATCGCATTAAGTCCGCTTGAAAACGAGCCAGTAGACACTAAAAACAGGGCTTGTTGATCGCGTTCATCTTTGGATTCTAAACGGTAATTAAGCTCAGATTTTATGGTTGAATTTACATTTGGAAAATTAAAACTAAATTCGGGATTTAATTGTTCTAAATCGCCATTTAAAGTAATATTCAATTCCACAGGAATACTTCTATTTATTGGATTATCTAGTAATGGCGAAGGATTAGCTTGCGTTTTATAGGTGGCAAGCATATCAATTTTTGGTTTGGCAGGTTCTCCTTCCCAAGCAATGGTTCCACCTGGTTTTACTGTAAATTCTTTTTGAATGATACCGCCATAAGCAAAATTATAAACCCCTTCGAATACCGAGAAATCGCCCCACATATCAAATTTACCATTGGTGTTTATTTCGACCAATAATCCGCCAACACCACGACCTCTTAATGCATGTCCAGTATCTCTATCTATAATCAATTCTACTTCTGCATCTTCAGTAACATCTAGGTCAAATTCTAATTCTAATCCTTTTATTTCTTGAACAATAAAATCTACTCCCTTTTTACGCGCTTCTTTTTCTTCCTTCGTTATAAAATGAATATAGGAGTTATCGCCAAAGGATTCTGAATCGCTTAACGGAATTTTAAATACAGTTCCTTTTTTTGTTTCACCAACAACACTTATTACTAATTGTTCAGTTGGCCCCATAATACTCGCTCTACCACCAATAAAACCAGTTCCGTAATAAAGTGATTCTTCAGTTTCTTCAGTATCTAGAATTAATAAACGTGGCGTAGTAATTTCTAATCCTAATCGCCATTTACCAAAATTTACATGGCTTAAATACCCATTTAGAAATCCGACAGATTTATATTTAGAATCTTTTAGCAAAATTCTATTAAAAATAAAACTTTGGTTTTTTAAGGTTACTGAAGCATCTGTATTAAAATCATAATCCACATTAAGGTATGGAATTCCTAAACCGCCGTTATTTACAATTAATTCGCCATTAATATCTGGTTTCCTTAGGTCGCCCACCAATTTTACATCGCCATTGGCTTCGCCTCGAATATTCGACAAAACGCCATCTAATAACGGATTTAATGGAAACAGGTTAAACCCATTGAAATTGATCGCGACATCAATAATAGACCTTTTACCAGAAACATTAATATTACCTTTTGCAACAAACGAGTTAACTAAATCATTTTTAATGGTTGCATCTACTTTATAATTGGTTAAAGACGCGTTTCCAGTTACGTTTGCATTTAAAGACCCTAATAAGTAATTATTAACCACCAAATCATCAATAATAATACTTGAATTTGGAAGGTAACTGCCGTTTTTTTGTAAAATATCTAATTTACCGTTTACATTACCCGCTAAAGAAATACTATCAATATCAGGTGTTATTTTGGTTAAATCAACGTTTGTGAAATTGAGCTTAATATCCTTTTCAGTAGAATCTCTTACAAACCCAGAAAGTTCTATTTCTTCGCTTTCATGATTAATCCTAAATTTATCGATATTAAACTTTGAAAGCTTTTTGTCGAAGGAAATTTTATGAAATTTATCTTGGTTTTCATTAATTAACCATTTATTATTTTTAATGGTTATATCGCTCTGTTTGAAACCAATTACAGATTCATTATCCTGATTAATAGTATGATAAAAACTTAAATTATAGCGATCATTATTACGCTTTCCACCAGAGAATTCCGATCGCATGAAAAGGGTATCATTAACGGTTACATTAATTAAATTGAATTTTGAAACATCATAGAATTTGGTGTGTAAACTATCAATTTCAATATAGGTATTAAAGAGTGGATTACTATTATCAACTTGCAACTCAATATTATTTGCAAAGTTTTCTAAATACCGAATTTTTGGTGATTTGAAACTAAGCTTAAATTTTTCTTCATTACTTTCAACACGGCCTCTAATAAATGTGTTTTTGCCCAATTCTACTTCAGGAAAAATAACTTCGATTATTTTATTATAAATTTTAAAATTAAAATCGATGGATTGATTTTCGGCTACTTTATGGGGAATATAATTGGTATAAATATGCCCTATAGAATTTTCAAACAACATTTTTAAATCCTTCAAAAAGAAACGCCCATTTAAAGCACCTTCAATAATATCGGGTGAATTAAATTCTACAAAACGGATGTCGTTTTCAAAATGAGAAGACACATCAAATTCCTCAAAATAATAGGTGTCATTTTCATTTTTATACATGGTATTGGTAAATGCTATTTTTCCAAATGCATCATCAAAACTGCTGCTATTCATATTCATTTTAACCTTACTTTTAAAAATAGAAATACTATCTTTTTTTATAAAATTAAGTATGTTTAAATCAGCATAATCAACATTGGCCTCAAAATCATATTTTCTAATGTCTTCCGAAAAATCTATCAACCCTGTAAAATTTAATTGAAGGTTTCTATCATTCACATTTAGGTTTCCATCAAAAATTTTATTTTGAATATTTCCTGCAACTTTTATTTCTTTATAGTTATAATCATTATAAAGTAATTCGAAGATCTCGCCCTTTACTTTAGTGTCAATATTTTTTGCAGTAAAACCACTTCCATCTACATTAACATCAAGAGATGCTTTTCCAACTTTGGGGTCGTTTAAAAAAGTACCAAAATCGAATTGTTCAAAAATTATCTTTCCTTTATAATCGGCATTATCAATATCGTTTATTTTTGTGATTTCTAAGTTTGAGTCAACAAAACCTAATTCGGTATCAATTTCAATATCTGCTAAAACTCTTGAAGCGGTAATTTGAGAATTCCCAGTTATAGTAAAATACCCTAAACGTCCAAAAGATGTAGGAATAGCTTCGCCCAAAACATTTGGTAGCATCCCTTTTAAATCATTATAAGTGGAAGATAAATTACTGAAATTGCCATTCATAGAGAAATCGCCCTCATCTTTACTAAATAAGTTTTTAAAATTAATATCACCATAAATACGGGTCTTGTAATTTGAATTCAACATTAAATTACTAGTCCGTAAATCATTTAAAGTCCCAGATAAATCGACGCTAAATTTAGCCGATTGGTTTTCTCCAAATTCATTATAAAATGTGTTTAGCTCATCCAATTGCACATTAGAATCTTTAAAACTTGCCTTAATCTTAACTTTATCAACAAAATATTGCAAATCTTCACGCTCATATAAAAACTTTAAATCGCCTTTTAAAACAGAGTGTGGTGTTTTTATTTGCAAGTTAGCAAAGGTCATGTCTGTTAATGTATAGGCAAAATCGGTCATCAAATTTTTAACCTCTACGCCTCTACTATCCTTAAAGGACAACGTATTAATTCGCAAACTAACATCACTTCCATTTATTAAAAAATTGGTAGCATTGATATTTAAATTCTCAAAATGAAGGACTTTGGCTGTTTCTTTATTTTCATCTATAAGTTTGAAAACACTATTATAAATAGAAACATCGCTTGAAGACAGTAAAAAATTACTCTTGGCCCTTTTTGGATTATCATCTTCAAACCGATCAACAAAAACATCCAGATTTCTTTGAGTTTCACCTTGGTAAGTTTTAATATTAAATGATAGATTTTCAATATCTATATCACCAAAAACAAGATCGCCATTAATCAAATTTCTGAAACTTAGAACCGACGTATTCAGCTCGGCAATACTTATAAGGGTGTCTTTTTTATAATCTTCAATGTAAATATTTTTAATTTCTACATCGCCATTAAATTGCATACTAACCTTATCAATGTTGATGTTGGTTTTAAATTCATCATTTAGGCGTTTGGTGGCATATTTTCCTAATACCGTTTGAACGGCAGGAATAGATAGCATCAACACCGTAATGATGAAACATAGTAGCATGATTCCTGCTACTTTTAATGCTATTTTTAGAATTTTTTTGATGCCCTTAAAGTTATAACTTAATTTAGAATAAACTACTTTTGTAATTACGAGTAAAAATAATGATTGAGATGTTTATTCGTATTCAAAATTAACAATTATTGTGCCTAATATTTATTAATGTCTTCACAAAATTTTTACATCCTTGGAATTGAGTCTTCTTGCGATGATACGGCAGCTTCTGTAATTCATAACGGACGCATTTTAAGCAATGTTGTAGCAAGTCAAAAAATACATGAAGAATTTGGTGGTGTTGTACCCGAATTGGCCTCGAGGGCGCATCAACAAAATATTGTTCCAGTAGTACATCAAGCTATAGAAAAAGCAGGAATTTCCAAAGAAAAACTAAGCGCTATTGCTTTTACTAGAGGTCCCGGGCTGATGGGAAGTTTACTAGTTGGAACTTCATTTGCAAAATCTTTGGCCTACGGATTAAATATTCCATTAATTGATGTGAACCACATGCAAGGACATATTTTAGCTCATTTTATTGAAGAAGACGGGTTTGAAAAACCACCGTTTCCTTTTTTAGCTATGACCATTTCTGGCGGACACACGCAAATTGTTAGAGTTGATAATTATTTTGAAATGAACGTTATTGGCGAAACCATTGATGATGCCGTTGGTGAAGCTTTTGATAAAAGTGGAAAAATTCTAGGTTTAGGGTATCCTGCTGGGCCAGAAATAGACCGACGTGCAACCCTCGGAAACCCCAAAGCTTTTAAATTTACCAAACCAAAAGTAGATGGTTTAAACTTTAGTTTTTCTGGATTTAAAACGGCAGTTCTTTATTTTATTCAGCGTGAAGTTAAGGCGAACCCCAATTTTATAGTAGAAAACCTTAATGATATTTGCGCATCCATTCAATACACCATTATTGGTATTTTAATAGATAAATTAAAACTAGCCACCAAACAAACTGGAATTAGTCATATTGCTATTGGCGGTGGTGTATCGGCAAATTCAGGCATTCGGAAAGCCTTAAAAGATGGCGAACAAAAATTTGGTTGGACCACCTATATTCCAAAATTTGAATTCACTACTGATAATGCGGCAATGATTGCTATTGTTGGGTATTTAAAATATTTAGAAGGTGATTTTGCTGAACAGGATATTGTGGCTTCGGCTAGATTGAAGATTTAAAAAAGTCGCAGTTTAAAATCCCAAATGGAGGTCAAATTAAAGTTATAAACAATCTCTTCTTAAAAACTTATTTCTACTTTAATCATATCGTTCACTATTCCCTTTAAATTTGAAATCGAATTAAAAACCTTATCAATGCTTAAAAAATTACTTTATCTATTTTTAATTAGTCCATCATTATTTTTAACAGCTCAAACTTCAACGGAAGAAGATTTAAGTCTTCTTGAAACACCGGAACAAGTGGAAAGCTATTTGGAAACCAAAAATTCCAAAAAGAATAAATTAATCACTTTTAATGAGGAAAACCATAAAACTATTCTAGCGAAAGAACTGTTTAAATTAAGTGTTGGTGGAACAAAAGTGGACGACAGAGAGTTTGAAAAAACGTATTATAAAGTCGTTAATAAAACTAAAAACACGTACTACAGAGTCGCTTATATTTACCTTGATGGCACGGAATATGACCTTGAGGATATTGATTTATTAAGAGATAAAATTATAGCTCAATATAATAGCGGTGCACCATTTGACTTCTTAGCCAAACAATATTCGATGGATGATAACGCTAATAAAGGTGGCGATTTAGGTTGGTTTTTAAAAGGTGAAATGCCTGTCGATTTTGAAACTGAGGTGATTAATGAAAATCATGATTTAAACACTATTTTTACAGTTGATATGCCTTCTGAAAACGTGTATTACGTGGTTTTAAAAACACATGAACCTAAAGATATTTTAGAAATTGAAGTTTTAAAGATTGTGGAAGCAAAGTACGAATAGAACATGCAGCTTTTTTATAGTCCAGAAATCACCGAAAACACCTCGCAATTCACTTTTAACAAAGAGGAAAGCAAGCATATTGTAAAAGTGCTTCGGAAAAATATTGGTGACAACTTGCACATTACAAACGGCAATGGCTGGCTGTTTACTGCTGAAATTTCAATACCAAATATTAATAAGTGTACTGCTAATATTGTATCTAAATCGATTAAAGAAAAACATAATTATAATTTGCATTTGGCCGTTGCTCCAACAAAAATGAACGACCGCTATGAATGGTTTTTAGAAAAAGCTACCGAAATTGGAATTGATTGCATCACCCCTATTATTTGCGACCATAGCGAACGAAAATTTATAAAACCGGAACGTTTTGAGCGTATTATTCAATCGGCCATGAAACAATCGTTAAGTTGCTATTTACCTAAACTTAATAATGCCATATCGTTTCAAGATTTTGTAAATCAAGATTTTAATGGTGATTTATTTATTGCTCATTGTGAAGAAACGGATAGAAAATCGTTAAAGCAACAACTTAAGCCAAAAACGGATATGACTATTTTAATAGGACCAGAAGGCGATTTTTCTGTTAAAGAAATTACCAAAGCCGTAGAAAATAACTTTATTCCTGTAACTTTGGGAGAAACAAGATTACGAACAGAAACGGCTGCAATTGTAGCATGCCATTCCGTAGCCTTCATAAACGAGTAATTTTCTATGAAATTATTTTTAACTTTTACCTTTTCACTTTTAACTTTTAGCTTTTTTGCTCAAGATTTAGCCATTTTAAAATATAAAGGTGGCGGTGATTGGTACGGGAATCCTACTGCCCTACCTAATCTTATAAAATATTGTAACGAGCATATAAACACTAAAATAAGCGAAAAACCACAAACTGTCGAGACTGGAAGTTCGGATATTTTTCAATTCCCTTTGTTACATATGACGGGACATGGCAATGTGTTTTTTAGCGAAACCGATGCTGAAAACTTGCGTAATTATTTAATGTCTGGCGGGTTTTTACATATTGATGATAACTATGGTATGGAACCGTACATTACCAAAGAGCTTAAAAAAGTATTTCCCGATAAGGATTTGGTTGAGTTACCAATCAATCATCCTATTTTTAATAGTGCTTATAAATTCCCAAATGGGTTACCAAAAATACATGAGCATGATGGTAAACGCCCACAAGCTTTCGGACTTTTTAATGAAAATAGACTCATGTTATTATTCACTTATGAAAGCGATTTAGGCGATGGTTGGGAAGATACCGAAGTACATAACGACCCTGCAGATGTCAGAGAAAAAGCACTTAAAATGGGCGCCAATATTGTTAAATATGCTTTTGAAAACTAAATTAATTGAAGAATGACGAATGACGATTTACGATTATATATGGCAATTTGAAAAATCGTAATTTGTAAATCTAAAATCGTAAATCAAGTGCAACTCACCCACTACAATACCTATTTCAAAAAACAAACATTTCCAATAATATTAGTTTGCGATAACGTTACCAACGCGCCAAACATTGGTAGTTTGTTCAGAATTGCTGATGCTTTTGGAATTGATAAACTAATCCTTTGTGGTGAACATATTCAGTTTGGGCGAAAAATGACAAAAACCTCTCGAGCTACCGAAAAAGTTGTGCATTACGAGATTTCCAATTCTGCTCCAGAAGTTGTTGAAACATTAAAATCTAAAGGTTTTCAAATCATTTCATTAGAAATTACAGCGTCGAGCATACCCATTCACAGCGTTCAATTTTCAAAAGAAAAACCCATAGCATTGGTTATTGGTGACGAGAATTTCGGAGTTTCAGAAACCATTCTTAATCTTTCAAATACCATTATTCATATTGATATGTTTGGTCAAAACAGTAGTATGAATGTGGTTCAAGCTACCAATATTGCACTTTACGAAATTACCAAACAATTACTTTAATTTGTCATGTTTAAATGAGGAACGATTGAGACATCTCATAAATCCAATAATAAAATGAGCATGTGATTTCTCACTTTGGTACGAAATGACTAAGTTTACTCTTAAAATTTTTCAATTGAATTCAAACACCATTACAAACGGGATTTTAAAAGCTGTAGGCATTATATTAGGCATTGCTCTATTGCTTTATTTTTTATACCAAATTCAATCTGTTATTGGCTACATAGCTATTGCATCTGTAATTTCATTAATTGGAAGACCTATTGTATTGTTTCTGGAACGCAAATTAAAATTCAAAAATACCATTGCCGTTATTGTCAGTATGGTGGTGCTTTTAGGCATTTTTACTGGAATTGTGTGGCTATTTATTCCTTTGGTAATTAAACAAGGTCAAAACTTATCACTTTTAAATATTGAGCAGCTTCAAACAAACATTGAGGATTTGTATATTCAAATTATAACTTATTTTGACTTGCATCAAATTGATGTGGAGCAATCATTGAAACAATCAAACTTGCTTTCAAAAATAGATTTTTCACTCATTCCTGACTTACTAAATTCAATTGTTAGCGGCTTAGGCAGCTTTAGTATTGGTTTATTCTCAGTATTATTTATATCCTTTTTCTTTTTAAAAGATAGCAAATTATTTGAGAATGGTATTTTAACCTTTATTCCTTATAATAAAGAATCGCGTTGGAAAACATCTTCAACACAAATAAAAGATTTATTATCTAGATACTTTGTGGGTCTTATTTTTCAAATACTTATTCTCTTTATAATCTACACCATCGGATTGCTTATTATTGGAGTTGAAAATGCCATAGTTATTGCATTTTTATGTGCCCTTTTAAACTTAGTACCATATGTTGGTCCGTTAGTTGGTGGAATATTAATGGTCACACTAACTATGACAAGTAATCTTGGCGCATCATTTAGCGAGGTTATTTTACCTAAAACATTTTGGGTGTTTATTGTTTTTATGATTGGACAATTGGTTGATAATTTTGGGAGCCAACCTATCATTTTTTCAAAAAGTGTGAAGTCGCATCCGCTTGAAATTTTCTTAGTTATTTTGATTACTGGTATTCTGTTTGGAGTTATTGGTTTAATCATTGCTGTTCCTGCTTATACAGCTATAAAAGTGATATTAAAAGCCTTTTTATCAGAGAATAAGATTGTAAAAAAATTGACTCAAAATCTTTAAGTTTTAGTTTGAATAAAGATATATTAAATACTGATATTCAAGAATATATAAAAACCAATGCGAATTCCGTAATTGGTTATTTACTACTAAAAGGCACCTCGTTTTCTGGTGTTGATACCAAAACCATCATTGAGCAAATAGAAGCCAGAAAAAGATGCGAATTCAAACTTTCAACCTGGTTTAATACGTCAAATATTTACTATCCAAACAAGTTAAATATTGAGCAAACGTCATCTGAAATAACAGCAAAATACAAATCGGAATTATTAAAAGGTTATGCCATTATCGACCTAACTGGAGGTTTTGGAGTGGACTGTTTTTACTTCTCAAAACAGTTTGAAAAAGTAACCTATTGTGAAATAAATGAAACACTTTCTGAAATTGTAGAACATAATTTCAGACAGTTAAAAGTTGAAAATATAGATATCATTAAAACCGATGGCATTGCCTATTTAATAGCTTCAAATAGGATGTTTGATTGGATTTATATTGATCCTTCACGACGCCATGACACCAAGGGAAAAGTCTTCTTTTTAAATGATTGTTTGCCAAATGTACCCGAACATTTAGATATGCTGTTTAGTCATTCTGAAAACATTATGATTAAAACATCGCCTTTATTAGATATATCCGTTGGAATTGGAGAGCTAAAGCACGTAAAAACCATTCATGTTGTTGCTGTTAATAATGAAGTAAAGGAATTGCTCTGGATTTTAGACCGAGGATTTAATGATACCATTTCAGTTGAAACTGTAAATATTAAAAAAGAAACTACCGAATTTTTCAATTTTAATTTGAATGAAGAAAAACAAATTGAATCTGAATATAGCCAACCACTCACCCATTTATATGAACCAAATGCGGCCATATTAAAGGCAGGCGCTTTTAATCAAATTTCAAAACAATTAGATGTAAATAAACTTCATAAACACTCGCATTTATACACAAGTAACCATCTTTTAGGTTTTCCAGGTCGCGCTTTTAAAATTGAAAAAGTCATACCCTATAATAAAAAGGAACTTAAAAGTTTAGGGATAAAAAAGGCTAATATTACTACAAGAAACTTCCCGGAAACGGTTCAACAAATAAGAAATAAGTTTAAAATTAGGGACGGAGGAAACCAGTATTTGTTTTTCACCACAGAATTGAATAACCAAAAAATAGTTTTAATAACTACAAAAACTTAATTGCCTTATGATGCTTCAAGAATTGGTAGGTAATTATTCAGTAATTGGTAGAAATCAAGATGCGGAATCAAGTACATACCAAGGTACGGTCAGTTTAGCAATTGACGATAATGATAGAATAGATGCAAATTGGTTAATTAATGGCACGCAAAAGCAAATTGGGAAAGGTTTTTTTAAAGACAACATTCTTGTGATTAATTTTAACTACAAAAGCGACAACAAAACTTTTAAAGGTGTTGTGGTTTATAAATGCATTTCTAAAGATGTTTTGGAAGGCTTTTGGTCTGAAAAACATGGTGATCCAAACTTCATTGGAGAAGAGCGCTGTTTCCGGACTGATAAACTAAAAGAAGTTGTTAATTAATTTTTCAAAATAAAAAAAACAAAAAAGCCTCACTATTTCTAGTGAAGCTTTTTGTGAGCCCTGCAGGATTCGAACCTGCGACCGCCTCCTTAGAAGGGAGGTGCTCTATCCAGCTGAGCTAAGAGCCCTCAAAGAAATCATTTCTAATTTCTGGTGTGCAAATATAAAATTAACTATATATCTAACCAAAAGAAATGTTTATAATTTTCACATATTTTTTGTTTTCGATTTCACCCTATGCTAACTACCAATATACTGCCATTTTACAGACTTATTTGCATTTATATTTAACAAAAAACTAAATCAGTTCATATTGAATATAAGTAATTACTTTTTTCTCTATTGCTCTTTCAATACTAAACTAATATGAACCAAAAGAAATTTTTATTACTCATAACTTCCGTTTCAGCACTAGGAGGCTTGTTATTCGGTTATGATACTGGTGTTATTAACGGCGCACAGTTTTACTTAACCAAATATTTTGAATTAGATGCCATGACACAAGGGTTTGTTGTTGGTAGCGCCTTGCTTGGGTGTTTTGTTGGTGCTATTGTTGCAGGTCCATTAAGTATTAAAATTGGAAGAAAACATTCATTGATAATTTCTGCCATTCTTTTTTCAATTTCAGCTTGGGGATCTGGATTACCAAGTATTTTTCCAGAATCGGTAACATTATTGGTCTTTTTTAGGGTCATTGGCGGATTAGGTATTGGAATTGCCTCTATGAATGCACCTATGTATATTGCTGAAATTGCTCCAGCAAGTAAAAGAGGGAATCTAGTTAGCTACTATCAATTAGCCATAGTAATCGGATTTTTTATTGTGTTTTTAGTAACATATCTTATTGGTAGTAATCTTTCAGATGCTGAAAATTTACAGTTTGGATGGAGACGCATGTTTTGGTCTGAGCTTATACCTAGTTTATTATTTTTAGTATTGTTGTTTTTTGTTCCTAAGAGTCCTAGATGGCTAGCCTTAAAAGGAAAAAATGAAGAATCATTAAAAACGTTAATCAAAATTCATGGTGAAGAAAATGCTAAGCATGAAAGTAAAGAAATATTAGCGTCGCTAAAAGAAACAACTCAGGGCACAAAGGTTAATTACTTTTCTAAAGGGATCTTTGTTATTATTGTCATAGGTTCAGTTTTTTCAATATTACAACAATTTACGGGTATTAATGCTGTACTATATTATGGTGCAGATATTTTTGAAAAAGCTTTAGGTTTTGGTAAAGAGGATGTATTAAAACAACAAATCCTATTAGCCTTTATAAATTTAATATTCACTTTTGTAGCTATGGCTACGGTTGATAAATTTGGAAGAAAACCTTTAGTATATATTGGATCAATTGGTATGTTAGTTGGTTTTTTACTTTTAGGTGTTACCATCCAACAGCAAGCAATTGGTTTTTTATCACTTCTTGGTGTACTTATATTTATTGGTTCTTTTTCAATGTCTATGGGACCCGTTGTTTGGGTATTACTCTCAGAAATGTTTCCTAACAAAATAAGAAGTGTTGCCATGTCTGTTGCGGTTGCCGCACAATGGGCTGGAAACTATTTTGTTTCACAATCATTTCCAATGATAACGGCTAGTGAAGTAAACAATAATGATTTTTGGAATGGTTCCCTACCCTACTTTATTTTTATTACATTCAACATATTTATAATCTTTTTTACCTATAAATATATTCCTGAAACAAAAGGAAAATCCCTTGAAGAGATTGAAACTATGTGGGAAAAGAATTAAAGAGTTAATATAGTCCGAATAAAAAAATTGAGACTTTCTAAAAAGCCAAAAGGGATTACTAATCAGAATGCCCTACTTTTGTATTTTTAGAAAGTCTTTTTATTTACAATGAGCACATACGAAAAAACACTAACAGTTACCGAAGAACACATTGACGATTTAAACCACGTAAACAATGTAATTTATGTGCAATGGGTTCAAGACATAGCAAAAGCACATTGGCAGTCTAAAGCCTCAGAGGCCATACAAACTAAATATGGTTGGTTTTTACTTTCTCATTTTATTGAATATAAAAGTCCTGCTTTTTTAAACGATATCATATCTTTAAAAACCTATATAGCTAAAGTAGAAGGCGTTAAATACACGCGTATTGTCGAAATGTATAATGCAACTACCAATGAACTATTAGCTAAATCCGAAACAAAATGGTGTTTTATGAATATGAAAACGCAGCGACCTTCAAGAATTCCACAAGAAATTGTCGATTTATTTGATTAATTCCCCAACAACATACTAAATCATAATTTCAAAAGTTATATTTTTAGCCTTTAAACTATTGCCTTAAATGAAACGTTATTTATACTTTATTACCACCCTAGGATTTTTAATGCTTTGGAGTTCCTGTCGTAAAGATTTTGAATTTTCACCAAGTACTGGAAGTCTAGAATTTTCAAGAGATACCGTTTATTTAGACACCGTTTTTTCAAACATTGGGTCTAGTACTTATAATTTAAAAGTATACAATAAAAGTGATAACGACATTTCCATTCCAACAGTTCAGTTGGCCTTAGGTGAAACTTCAAATTACAGATTAAGTGTTGATGGAATTGCAGGCAAAAGCTTTAATAACATTGAAGTTTTAGCAAAAGATAGCTTGTTTATTTTTGTTGAAACTACTGTAGATATTAATGATTTCACTCCAAACGGAAGTTATTTATATACCGATCAAATTGAATTTGATGCGGGTTCAAACTTTCAAAAAGTTGAGTTAGTTACCTTGGTTCAAGATGCTGTTTTTATATACCCAGAAAGAGATAATACTACCAAAGTTATTAAAACTTTAACACTAGATATTGGTGGCGAATTAGTAGAAACCGAATTACAAGGTCGGGAATTATCACCAACAGAACTTACATTCACCAACGATAAACCCTATGTTATTTATGGCTTTGCTACCGTACCAAATGGCGAAACTTTAATTATTGATGCAGGTGCTCGTTTACATTTTCATGATAATTCTGGGATTATTGTATCCAACGGTGCATCCATTAATGTGAATGGTGGTTTTAGTATCGACCAAGAACTTCTTGAAAATGAAGTTATTTTTGAAGGCGACCGATTAGAACCAAGTTTTTCAGATGTTCCTGGGCAATGGGGAACTATATGGCTATTAGATGGAAGCGTGAACAATACCTTTAATTACGCGACTATAAAAAATTCGACAATTGGGATTTTATCTGATGGTAATCCAGATGAAACAAACAATAAACTCACCATTACAAACACGCAAGTTTATAACTCAAGTAGTTTTGGTATTTTAGGAAGAAATACTTCTATTTCTGGAGAAAACGTGGTGATTAATAATTCTGGTTTATCTTCATTTGCGGGTACTTTAGGCGGAAAATATAACTTTACACATTCGACACTTGTAAATTATTGGAATGACGGATTTAGACAGTTTCCTGCGGTTTTACTAAACAATTTTGTTTTAGATGAAGATAACAATGCAACCATTGCCGATTTAACCGAAGCTAATTTTAATAACTGTATTATTTACGGCAATGATAATCCTGAAATTTTATTAGATGAAATTGAAGACGCTTCCGCTGTTTATAACTTTAAGTTTACAAATTGCTTAATTCGCTTTGAAGATAATAGCAACAATTTTACTGGTGCTAATTACAATTTGAATGACACCAATAAATATGAGGGCAACATTTTTAACCTAGACCCTAATTTTAAGGATACCGAGTTAAACGACCTTATTATTGGTGATGATTCTGCGGCAAATGGGCAAGGATTATCCACGTTTGCTACGCAGGTTCCTTTTGATATTTTAAACATGAATAGAACGTCGACTCCTGATATTGGAGCTTACCAACATATTACTTTTCCAGAGGATGAGTAACGGTTTACAAAATACATTCGGTATTAAAATTAATTATAACTAAGGAATAGAGTTACAGAAACCAAACTATACCCTGACTTTTTTAAAGGAAATATGCATTAAAATGTTTTTATAAAGAACAATAGGCAATAACATTCCTTAACCATGTGAATAAATAATAGCGATTTGAGTTTTAATTCAAGTCGCTATTTTATTTTGAAAGTTGCTTTCATAATCGCTGGGCGTGTTTAAATCACAACGACTCATTTGATAAATTAAAGAAGCAAGCAACTACTCACCTACTTTTATATAATCTGTAAAATTTTCACCTATTTCATTCTCTAACTTGGCATTAAGCTGTTCCCAAATTTCATCAGGTCCAAAATCACCAACAAACCCGCCAGATGGTGGGTAAATTCTATCTCGGTCTTCAATACTATCAAAAGTTAATAAAATAGCATATTTGTTTGCACGTATGCCTCGATCGCCCTTTAATAAAGTGAAATATTGCCCTTTCATATTATTATAAACAGGTGCAATGGTATTGCTCATAAATGCTTCAAATTCTACTAAATCTGTGTCTGATTTCACTTCAAGTTCATGAACAGCAAAAACGTCGAAAGATGATTGTTTTAATTCGACTACTTCTGTTTGTACGTTTTCTTTGCAAGCAATCATCATTAAAACTGCAAACAATAAAATAAATTGGTTTGGTGTTTTCATATCCTAAATTTTTAAATTAATAATTTATCTTTATAACTAATAATTAAGCGCTTAGGACTGTTAATTTACAAAAATAATTGATTAAAAACTAAAATAATATTCGCATGTATCATGAAATACATTTGTTCATTTTTGTTATTATCCACTTGGTATAATCTTCACTTGTGGGAACTTTATTAGCTAAAAACCTTATCAAAAAAACACTAAAAACATCAACCTAAACGAAAATCCGTGTTAGGCCTGCCTGCCGGCAGGCAGGGATTGAACCTGCCTGTTTGATCCCGATGATGATCGGGAGAGAAACGGAAAGCCCGGCCCTTTTAGGGTAACCTGTCTGCCGGCAGACAAGCACTCAAACAAAAAAATCCTGCATAAAGCAGGATTTTTAATTAATAAAATGTTTATTTATTGCTTAAACGAATAAAGGTTTATCCTTCATCATTTTATTAACTTTTGTTTTTACAACTTCTAGCTTGGCGTCATCTTCAAAATTGGTAATAACTTCATCAAGTAAATCAACAATAGCAACCATATCTGCTTCTTTTAAACCACGTGTAGTAACAGCAGCAACACCTAAACGAATTCCTGAGGTTACAAATGGCGATTTATCATCAAACGGTACCATATTTTTATTTACCGTAATATCCGCTCTCACAAGCGCGTTTTCGGCATCTTTACCAGAAAGGTTTTTGTTGCGTAAATCGATTAACATACAATGGTTGTCTGTTCCGTTTGAAATAATATTGTATCCTTTAGCCACCAAAGCTTTTGCCATAGTTGCCGCGTTTTCCTTTACTTGAAGTTGGTAATGTAAAAAATCATCAGTTAAAGCCTCTCCAAAGGCAATTGCTTTTGCAGCAATAATGTGCTCTAAAGGTCCACCTTGGTTTCCTGGAAATACTGCAGAATCTAATAAAGACGACATTTTACGTAAACTACCATTTTTAAGTTTTATTCCAAATGGGTTATCGAAATCTTGCCCCATCATAATCATACCACCTCTAGGGCCTCTTAAGGTTTTATGTGTTGTTGTTGTTACAATAT
>NZ_JBATHX010000259.1:0-1992 GCF_049667265.1 Algibacter sp.
GCCAACCTTCTGTATCATTATAAACAGCCATTCTAGGAAACCAATGCGCAATTAAATAAACGGTGTTATCATCTTCTGGAAAATACTCATACCCTTCACGAGATAATTTATACATACTTCTATCGGTTATAGGATAAGACCAAGCAATTGCCAAGGTAGTTGATGCGCCGGGTTTAAGGACAGAATTTAGTTTCACTTTCATCATGGTATTATTAACCAATGTTTTTAAGTCATTTCCATTACCATCTTTTACATATTTTATAGAATAACCTGCAGGAAAATTAATAGCCCTAGTTAAAAACTGCATTTGCCTAGTGGTAATCGAATCTTTCATTACATTATCTATCGATCCAAAATCTTCATTTCCTTTTTTGTTCACATTCTGCTCAAGTTGCATCCACACATAACTTAATTCATCCGGGGAATTATTAAAATATGTGATACTCTCTACTCCAGTAAGCGTATTGTTTTTTTCGTCAATTATAGCCTTAATTTTATAATCTGCCCGTTGTTGCCAATAATCTCTACCAGGCGCTCCACTAGCTGTTCGATAGGTATTCGGAGCCGCAATCATATTATCGATTGGCTCAAATTTTCCTTGCCAAGGTTGGTTCTGTGCACCAATATTTGGCAATAAAAAAAGGGATATAGAAAGAAATAAAAGTAGTTGTTTCATTTTAAAAAAATTATTTAAATTAGTCTTTCACAATATAATAAATATTTAATGTGCGTTACGTTAAATTCAATTTGAAGTTCCTTTTAGTTTATTATTATTAAAATAGATTTAAAACAAGTCGTTTTTGTTGCTTTCAAAATGCGTGTTCAGTAACTTTGCACTCCAAAATCTAATTAATACATAACCCCAAGATAAAATAACACAAATAACAATGACAGATAAAAAAAAGAAAAAAGTATCATTTGATGTACTTATAGAAATCCCTAAAGGAAGTAGAAATAAATACGAATATGATTTTACATTACATAAAATTCGTTTTGATCGTACTTTATTTTCATCAATGATGTATCCAGGAGATTATGGATTTGTACCCGAAACACTTGCTTTAGATAGTGATCCACTAGATGTTTTGGTGCTTTCAACTGAACCTTCTTATCCTATGGTAGTAATGGAAGTTAGGCCAATTGGTGTTTTCCATATGACTGACGAAAAAGGACCTGATGAAAAAATTATTTGTGTACCTGTTTCAGATCCTGTTTGGAGTAAAAGAAGTGATATTTCTGATTTAAACCCACATAGATTAAAAGAAATAGAGCATTTTTTCCAAGTTTATAAAGATTTAGAAAAGAAAAAAGTTGATACGGGAGGATGGGGCAATGCTGAAGAAGCTATTAAAATTTATCACGAATGTGTAGCACGTTATGACAATAGTGAACACAAGAAAAAACGTACTTTTACCATCTAAATTGAAGTATTAACAATATATCTATAAAAAAATGAGCCATCTTTAATTAAAGGTGGTTTTTTTTATCACTTATATTTCCATATTTTTACCCCCGTTAAAAAAATAATTAATTTAAACTAACTAACAGAATATGGAATTAATAGTAAAATTTTTACCGCTTTTTGGTGTTGTAGCTTTAATTTTCGTTTTTCTAAAAAGCGGATGGGTTTCAAAACAAGAAGTTGGTAATGAGAAAATGTCTCGTATCGCTAAGAATATTGCAGACGGCGCCATGGCGTTTTTAAAAGCCGAATACAAGGTATTAGCAATTTTCGTGGCGGCGGTAGCTGTCTTATTATATTTTAAAGGAACTTCAGAAGTAGGCTCTAGCGGGATGGTAGCAGTATCATTCATTGTAGGTGCTATTTGTTCTGCATTAGCAGGTTTCATCGGAATGAAAGTGGCAACCAAAGCAAATGTTAGAACTACGGAAGCTGCAAGAACATCTTTAGGACGTGCATTAGAAGTAGCGTTTGCTGGTGGTGCTGTAATGGGATTAGGTGTTGTAGGTTTAGGTATTTTAGGCTTAAGT
>NZ_JBATHX010000260.1:0-10342 GCF_049667265.1 Algibacter sp.
ATGATTATAGATCCCGTTACGTTACCTCTTACAGCTGAAGTAAAGCATGCCAAATTAAGTATGGCAGAACATGGTATTGGTGGTATTCCTATTGTTGATGAACATGGTACTCTAAAGGGAATTGTTACAAATAGAGATTTACGTTTTGAACATGACAATAAAAAACCAATTACTGAAGTAATGACTAGTAAAAATTTAGTTACTGCAGCCGTTGGAACGTCTTTACAAGATGCTGAAAAAATTCTTCAACAACATAAAATTGAAAAATTATTAATTGTAGATGATAATTATAAATTATCAGGATTAATAACTTTTAGAGATATCACTAAAGTCACACAAAAACCTAACGCGAATAAAGATAGATATGGTCGTTTACGAGTTGCTGCAGCCATTGGAGTAACTGGTGATGCGGTTGAAAGAGCAGAAGCTTTAGTAAATGCCGGAGTTGATGCGGTGGTTATTGATACAGCTCACGGACATACAAAAGGTGTGGTAGGTGTGCTTAAAGAAATCAAATCGAAATTCCCGCAACTTGATGTTGTTGTTGGAAACATTGCAACCGCAGCTGCTGCTAAATATTTAGTAGAAGCGGGAGCCGATGCTGTTAAAGTTGGAATTGGTCCAGGATCAATTTGTACAACGCGCGTAGTTGCAGGTGTTGGGTTTCCTCAATTTTCTGCAGTTTTGGAAGTTGCTGCTGCTATAAAAGGTTCAGGTGTTCCAGTAATTGCAGATGGTGGTATTCGCTATACAGGCGATATTCCTAAAGCGATTGCAGCTGGTGCAGATACTGTTATGTTAGGGTCGCTTTTAGCAGGAACAAAAGAATCTCCTGGTGATACTATTATTTACGAAGGAAGAAAGTTCAAATCGTACCGTGGTATGGGTTCAGTTGAAGCTATGAAGAAAGGTAGTAAAGACCGTTATTTCCAAGATGTTGAAGACGATATTAAAAAACTAGTACCAGAAGGTATTGTTGGACGTGTACCATATAAAGGTGAGTTAAACGAAAGTATCCATCAATTTGTTGGTGGTTTACGTGCTGGAATGGGTTACTGTGGTGCTAAAGATATCGCTTCTCTTCAGGACAAAGGTCAGTTTGTTAAGATTACTGCAAGCGGAATTAACGAAAGCCACCCACATGATGTTACTATTACAAATGAATCTCCTAATTATTCAAGGTAGATTTCTAATAATATATTTAAACAAAAAGCTACACTTAAATTGTGTAGCTTTTTGATTTTTGAAATGTTCGTTTAACGTGTTTCTTTAGTTTTCATTTACCTCTATCAATTTAATTTTTTTCTTTAAAATCTTTCCATTTGATTTCATTTCCTTCAATGATATAAAGTGTTGGTTTTTTGAAAATAGCAGTAATTCCACCAACAATAGTTCCCATTATCCCGCCACCAATTAATCCGATTATTGCTTTATCAGTTGCTGAAAATGAAATTAATCCATCATTATCATCTCCAGATAATAATCCTAAAACAGCTAATGAACCTCCACCAATTAGTGCGCCTTTTCCAACATTATTACCAACAGAACGTTTGGTTTTAATTTTTCCTATTTGGCTTAAAGGAATTTTTATTGATTCTCCTTTTAAATATAATTCTATTGAAGTTTCAGATATTGATTTTACCTTACCCTTATTGATCTTTTTACCGTTTAAATTATAGATTCTAACAAAAGTATTAGTATAAACTTCATTTTGAGTAAACACATTAATTGATAAAATTAAAGCTATTGAAATTATAATATATTTCATAATTAAATTGGTTTTATTGTAACAACTCCTTGAATTTCCAAAATTTTTTTGCTGATGCATAAATACAGCGAAAATGAAACCTTTAAACGGTTAATATCCGAAGTTAAATTAGTGAATTTTTCTGATAAAGTTAAGTTGAAAAACAATTAAGAGTGCATAAAAAAAAATGCTCTCTTAAAGTGTTTTTAAAGACTATAAGTAAACCCTAAATTAATATTTCTTCCCATATTAAAAATGCCATCAGGTTTTAAACGTGATAGATGACTTATATAGGTTTGGTCGGTTAGGTTTGTTCCTGAAACGCGAACACTTAATTCATTTTTAAATAAATTTAAACTACCACCAAAACCCGAGCTTAATAAATTGTAGCCATTGGATTTAGTTTCAAAAGCACTTACATTATTTTGATTAAATGTAGTACGAAGGGTTATAAAGGCATAGCTTTCTTTAATACTTGATTTTTCAAATTCTATTCGTAGTGTGTTTGTTAAATTTTTTGCTGGTATTATTGGTAAATAATCACCATTATCTTGTTTGCCAGTAACCATTTCAAAACTAGTTTCTACATGCATCCAATGTATTGGATGTGGGTGTAAGTGAAAACCAAATTCGCCACCAAATAATCGGGCATCATCTTGTTGATAATCATAAACAGGGGTGGTATCAATCATTTCGCCATTAGGCGATAAGAAAATGTAATCATTTATTTTATTGTAAAACCCATTTACAAACAACTCTAGATGTTCATTTTTGAATTCTAAGGCAATATCTGTTTGGAAATTTTGCTCGTTTTTTAAATTTATATTTCCAATTTCATAACGGTTTGTACCACCATGTGCGCCCTCTGATGCCAACTCAGATAAGTTTGGAGCTCTAAAACCTGTTGCCAAATTTACTCTTGCTGTTAAGTTATTTGCTAAATCGGTTTTGAAGCCAATAGCGCCATTGAAACTATTGTAATTTTTATTAAAATGTGAAACCGCATTTATGTTTCGATTGTCATAACGTGCCCCTAATTGAATGTCCGCTTTTTCAAAATGGATATGCGAAGTTGCAAAAACACCAAAGTCGTTGGTTGTAGCATCAGGAATTAATGTTTCCTCGCCATAATTTGAGTTTACTTGATGCATGCCCTGAATACCAACAATGGTTTCAAAAATTCCAGATTTCGGCAGGTTATATTTTACGTCATAATTGGCTGTTTTTAGCTTCATATGGAGTGCAGCTTCAAGCACTTCATAATGTTCTTCCTCTTCGTCTTCATGTTCTTCTTCGTCTTCATCATGATGGTGCTCTTCAAACTCTTTTCTGTCGTTATAAATAAAGCCTAAACTAATATCGAGTTTTGATTTATTAAAAAACAAAGTAGATTTTGAACTAAAAATATGGTTTGTAACCTCTTGAAACGGTAATAAAGGTGTTTTGGATGTGGATTGTTCCCCAATTTCTTCAGGAATTCCAAGTTTTGAATTATTCAAATTATATCGAAATTCAGTTTTAAACCCATTGATTTGATAGCCTAAGCCAGCTTTAAAATCTTGCTCTTTAAAACGGGTATTTGTTACTCGGTAATCTTTGGTGTTGTAATCAGCGTGTTCAGCCAAACTTCCTCGAAACAAAAATTTAAAGCGATCTCCAGAAACTTTTGCACCAGCATTTGTGCTAAACCCTTGTGTGTTACTAAAATAATTTCCACTAAAATCACCTTTAGAAGAATTGTAATCGGCAAATCGTTCAGGATTCAAATATAAAACACCACCAAGCGCATCGCTACCATATAGTAGGGAAGCAGGGCCTTTTATAACCTCCACACTTTCAATACCAGCATCATTAACACCAAGGCCATGTTCATCACCAAATTGTTGGTTTTCTAAACGGATGCCTTGTGTGTAAACAAGAACTCTGTTGGAGCTTAAACCCCTAATAACAGGTTTACCTATACTTAATCCGGTTGTAACACTTTCTACTCCTGCAATATTTGTAATGCCTTCCGAAAGGGTTACGGCACCGCTATTTTTTAATTCTTTAATAGACTTTTGTTCCACTTTCATAACGTTTTCACTTTGAATTTTATGAAATGGTGTGGAAATTATAATGCTTTCCATCTCTATTGCAGATGGCACTAAGCTTATTTCAATGTTTGTTTTTATGGGAATGTTAACCTGTAAGGATTGCGTTTCATATCCAATCATGGAAAAAAGCACGGTGTACGATCCTGTTGGAAGATTATTAAAATTAAAAACTCCTAATTCGTTCGTTGAGGTTCCTTTTTCTAAATCTGAAAAATAGACATTTACTAAAGCCAAATTCTCATTGGTATTTGCATCTTTTATTAGGCCTTGTATTGTGTTTTGACCATAAATGGTTGTGAATGCTAGTAAAAGCATTAGGTTTATGAATGATTTCATATGATATTTTTTTTCGTTTTCGCAAAATCAAAAAAATAAGTATTCATTTTTTTTAAATGAATAAGACGAAAACATGTTAATTTAATTTTTTATCGCTGAAAGGAATTCAGCAAAATGATTTAATTAAATTAATGCAGGTGGACCCCGAAGCGAAAAGTGTAAGCGCTGATATGCGCTAAGAAAATGATATTGAGAAATTATAGATTTTAAATTCTCGTTAAGCTGAAAAACCTCGAAAGTGATATTTGAAACACTAAAATGTTTATTTAATTGGAACTTTTGGAACTCACAATCTAAATCTACTTTATGGATATGGGTAGTATCTCCACCTGTACAAACCTCATGCTTATGATGTTCAAAAACGTGAGCTAATTTTACTCCAGCCGGAACCAATAGCGTAATTACCAACAAAACGGTTAGTAATCTAAATACAATATGTTCCTTAACAATTTTCATTAATCAACAAAACGCTTTAAGCCAATTCTGCGAAGCATCTTTTTTTCAAAATTCCAGAAAAATTTATGCTGTCCAAAAACCCAACCAAAAAATACAAGTAAAAATTGATAAACTATAAATAGAAGAATAATACGTACAGTCCAATATCCAATCGATGAGAATGTTTCTTGGGTAATATTTAAAAAAGAAAGGATTGGTTTGCCAATATATGAAGCCGTAGAACCAGTAACTGCAAAAACTATAAGGATTACAATTATTTCCCAATTATGTTCAATGTTCCAACGTGCTTTTAATTTCTCCACTCTTGCAATTTTGAAGCAAAAATATTAAAACTAAATTAAATTCTAGGAATATTGCCTCCTAATCTTTGGTTATAGGTTAATTGGAAGTATATAAAATAGTTGTATAGCACATAATTAACTTCATAACCATAATCTATGCCTTGCTGATAATCAATTCGAAGTTCATAAAGGTTTGGATCAAATCTTTGTGGTTGAATAACACGCTGATTCCATTCATTAACATAAAGTATGTTTTTGGTTTCAAAAAATTGCTGCGAGTAAAATCCCCGCTGTCTTGCTCTGCTAGCTAACCAAAAATTAAATCCTGGTTCAATAATAATTATTTCGTATTCTATGGCTTCATTTGCTATTTTAACAGTATCATTCAGTTTTAGATTTTCTAAGCGCTCATCATTTTTTGTAGTCGTTTTTTTTGATGTATTACAGTTGAAAAGGAAAACAGAAACCATCAGGATGTATATTAAATTTTTCATAAGGGATAATTATTTTTTATTTCTATTTTCAAAGATAAAACTGATTGCTGCTAATAAATAATATGAATGAGTTAACTAGTATTTTGATTGAGCAAAACGCATTTTATCCTTATTAAATTTACAAAAACCATTCCTTAATTGTTGATTTTGAGCCATTTTTAACAAAAAAAAAGAGCTAAACTTGATGTTTAACTCTTTTATGAATTTTATTTCTGAGGAATATTATTTTCCAAAAAGCCCACTTAAAAGCCCACCAAGGCCTCCTTTTCCTTTTGTTGCTTGACCTAATACCATTCCTGCAACGTCATCAATCACACTTCCGTCTCCGTCGGCATCAAGAATTTTTTCTAAGAAGCTTTGTTCTTGTTTTGCAGCGCTTCCACCTAGCATACCACCTAATAAATCTCCAATACCATTTGAAGAACTTACATTTTGTTGTTTAGCCTGATTTCCTATAACTCCCATTAAAATTGGAGCTGCAACTTTTAATATGTTAGCAACCGCACCAGCATCCAAACCAGATTTTTCACCAATTATTTTTTCAACTCCTGATTGTTTTGATCCTAAAACGTGTCCTAATATTTTTGAACCATCTTGTTTTACATTATCATCAACACCACCACTAAATAATCCGCCAAGATTATCTAATATACTACCGTTGTGTTTTCCTTGAAGTGCTCCTAAAAGTCCAGCTGCTCCTTCTGGTGTTGAGGCATTTCTTTCCATGGCTTTCATTAAAACGGGTAAAGCCATTGTTAATACGCTATTTGTTTTGTTTGAGTCGTTTCCTGTTGAACCTGCTACTCCGCTAATAATAGTTTTTCCTAAGTCACTGTTTAATAAATCTAAAATTCCTGCCATGATTGTTTGTTATATTTTAATTAATTATATTTAATAAAATTGGAAGTATAATTTACAAAAAAAGTCCCAACTTATATAGTTAGGACTCAATTATAATATTTTGGTCACATTTTTTATTTTCCTAACCTAGGATACTAATAATTTGTGATGCTAATTCTGTACCAATTCTGTCTTGTGCTTCGTTTGTAGCAGCACCTGTATGCGGTGTTAATGATAACGCAGGGTTCATTAATAATTGCATTTCTGGTTTTGGCTCTTTTTCATAAACATCCAAAGCAGCTCTTGCAACTTTTCCGCTTTCTAAAGCCTTAACCAAAGCAACTTCATTAAGAACTCCACCACGCGCAGCGTTTGCTATAATAACGCCATCTTTCATCATAGTAAATTCTTTTTCATCAATAACATACTCTTTTTGAGCAGGCACGTGAAGCGAAATAAAATCTGATTGTTTTAAAACGTCTTCTTTTGAAATAGTTTTAATATTAAAGTTTACTTTTTGACCATCAAAAAAATCTAATTCTAAATTAGCACTTTCTAAAAATGGATCAAAAGCAATCACTTTCATGCCAGCTCCGAGGGCTACTTTTGCAGTAGCTTGACCAATACGACCAAAACCTAAAACACCTAAAGTTTTTCCTTTAAGTTCGGTTCCTTTTGCGTAAGCTTTCTTTAACTTTCCAAAATTGCTATCACCTTCTAAAGGCATGTCTCTATTTGAGTTATGTATAAAACGGGCCAACCCATAAAAGTGACCGAATACTAATTCAGCTACCGAATGTGAAGATGCTGCTGGTGTATTTATAACGCTTATGCCATTTTCACGAGCATAATCAACATCGATATTATCCATGCCAACACCGCCACGACCAATAATTTTTAATCCTGGGCAGGCGTCAATTAAATCTTTACGTACCGTTGTTGCGCTACGAACTAAAAGAACAGAAACGTCTTTTTCGTTTATGTAGTTAATTAATTGCTCTTGTGCTACTGTTGTTGTAATAACGTCGTAACCAGCTTTATCTAATGCATCTATTCCACTTTGAGAAATTCCGTCGTTTGCTAATACTTTCATTGAAATTCTATTTTTTGTCATTCCCTCGAAGGAGGGAACCTTTTTAATTAATTATTGGAAGCATCATGAGATTCCCTCCTTCACGGGAATGACAAATGCTAACTATTTTATGCTTTACTTTCTAGTTCACTCATTACTTCAACCAATACTTTTACACTATCAATTGGCATAGCGTTGTACATGGAAGCTCTATATCCACCTACACTTCTGTGACCATTAACACCACTTATTCCAGACTCTTTAAGCATGGTTTCAAAAGTGTCTTTTAAGTTTTCGTTTTCTAAAGTAAATGTGGCGTTCATGTTAGATCTGTCTTCTTTAGATGCAAATCCTTTGAATAATGGATTTAAATCTACTTCAGAATACATTAAGCGCGCTTTCTTTTCATTTTCCTTTTCAATTGCAGCAATACCACCAAGATCTTTTAACCATTGTAATGTTAACATGGATGTGTAAATTGGAAAAACAGGAGGCGTGTTATACATACTTCCTTTATCAATATGAATTTTATAATCCATCATTGAAGGTATTTTACGAGATACTTTTCCTAAAATATCTTCTCTAATAACTACTAAAGTAGTTCCTGCAGGTCCCATGTTTTTTTGAGCTCCAGCATAAATAAGCCCAAATTGAGTAAAATCTAAAGTGCGAGAAAAAATATCGCTACTCATATCGCAAACTAAAGGAATATCAGTTTTTGGGAACGATTTCATTTGAGTTCCGTAAATAGTATTATTTGAAGTACAATGAAAATAATCATAATCTTCAGGTATTTCGTAACCTTTAGGAATATAATTGTAGTTAGCATCTTTCGAAGAACCAACCTCGTATACATCATCGTAAATTTTAGCTTCTTTTATGGCTTTTGCAGCCCATGCTCCAGAATTTAAATACCCTGCTCTTTTTTCTAATAAATTAAGAGCTACCATTAAAAACTGTGTACTTGCACCACCTTGTAAAAACAAGGCCTTATATCCTTTGCCTTCAAGGCCTAGTAATTCTAAAGCTAAAGCTCTAGCATTTTCCATAATATCAACAAAAGCTTTACTTCTGTGAGATATTTCAATTAACGATAAACCACTATCATCTAAATCAACAACTGCCTGAGAAGCTTTAATTAATACTTCTGGTGGTAAAATACTTGGTCCTGCACTAAAGTTATGTTTTTTCATTTTTTGTAGTAAAATTTAAAGAAGCAAAGGTGCTAATTAATCAGGTAAATTGTATTAAATAATCAATAATTTTTTCATCAAATTGCTAACAAAAATTCAACAGAATCCACATCATCCGCATAATCCCAAAGTTGAGGATTTTGAGTGGCTCCAAACGCTATTTCGTTTTTTACAAATCCATTGGAAACGATACATTGAATTTTTTCTTTATTAACTTCTAAATTTGCCTTTAATTTTGAAGCATCTTCATAGTATTCATAAAATAGTGTTGCTATGGGAGATGCCAAACTTTCATCTTCCTTTATCATAAAGAATCCGTTTTCAAGCATATCAAATTCGCTCATTAAATAAACGGCTTTATTATAATCGTAATTATTGGCGTACTTGGCTTTTTCAACAATAGGATGCCAATGATAAATACCTTCAAAAAATGCTTTAAAATCGTAGTTTTTTGGCACAAATAGTTTTGAAACATTTCTGCATCCAAGACCATAATATCGAAAAATATCTTCTGACAGGTTTTTTAAATTTTCTGGAGTTTCATCTCCTGATAAAACAGCCACCGAATTTCGGTTATTTCTAATTATCGATGGTTTTCCTTTAAAATAATATTCAAAATAGCGGGCAGTATTATTGCTTCCTGTAGCAATTACAGCATCAAAGTTTTCAATTTTAGCCTCGGTAAAGGTGATGTTTCCTTTAAATTGCGGTTCAATAAATTCCAAATATTTGGCTAAAAAGGGGAGTAAATGTTTGTCGTTTGAAGACTGTTTAACTAACACAGAATGGCCAGAAATAAGTACAGATAAAAAATCATGAAACCCAACTAACGGAATGTTACCAGCCATAATAATGGCAACTCGCTTTGGTTTTATAGTGTCAAAATTATAAGGTTTCAACCATTTACTTAAATTATCAAGTGTTAAAGCGTCAGACCAAGATTTTATGGCAAACGTAATATTCTCTTCAGTAAACCAACCATTATGCTCTTTTGCTAATTTTAATTGATGCTTAAAGCCATCAAAGAATAACTCGTTATGTTCAATATTATCCGCTTTTACGATAACTTCCTTAGAAAATTGCCTTAAAAAATCTCCTAATTTTACAAAAGCATTAATTCTTTCTTGTAATTGCATCCTTAATTTGGTTATGAATGGTTTTGGCTTTATTTTTGCAACTGCAAATTTACGGAAACTCTATAGAGTTCTTAAATTTTAAAAGATAAAAAATTACTATGGCTATAATTATAACAGACGAATGTATAAATTGCGGTGCTTGCGAACCTGAGTGCCCAAATACTGCAATATATGAAGGCGCCGACGATTGGCGCTATAAAGATGGTACTAGTTTAGATGGTACGGTGGTTTTAACCAATGGAAAAGAGGTAGATGCTGATGAGGCTCAAGAACCTGTAAGTGATGAGCTTTACTATATTGTACCGGATAAGTGTACAGAATGTAAAGGGTTTCATGATGAGCCGCAATGTGCTGCAGTTTGCCCTGTTGATTGTTGCGTGCCTGATGAAGATGTTGTTGAAACTGAAGAAGAATTATTGGCTAAGCAAAAATTTATGCATCCTGAAGGATAAGGACCGATTATTAATCGGTATTTTAAATAAAAAGAATCCCAAGTTTATTGCTTGGGATTTTTTTATTGGTCTTTATTAAGGAAGTTATGTTGATTTTTTACTTTTAGATTTGATGAAAGGCTTTTTTTTAATTAATGTTTTCGGCATTTTATTTAACCTTTATTTTCACAAATCTTTGATTTTTTAAATTATCAATGTCTTGACCAAACATTAATAACGTATTATCATCAACCCAGTTATAT
>NZ_JBATHX010000261.1:0-6119 GCF_049667265.1 Algibacter sp.
TATATCAACATCATGAATAGCATTGCTTAGCGTTTTGTATGCGCCAAGAATAATAAGAATAAAAGACCCTGAAATACCAGGTAAAATCATGGCACAAATAGCAATGGAGCCCGCCAAAAATAAAAACCATGGATTTTCGTTAGTCCCTAAAGAAGGTAGTTTACTTATGTAAAATGCAATACCAGCACCAATAATTAATGCTAAAACGGAAACAAGATCCCATTTGGTTATTTGTTTTCCAACAAAATAAATACTTGCTACAATGAGCCCAAAAAAGAAAGACCAGATTAATATTGGATGGTGTTCTAATAAGTATTTTGCCAGTTTCATGAACGACACAAAACTGATTATAATGCCAGAAAGCAAGGCTAGTAAAAAATTACCATTTGCTTTTACCCAAAATGCTTTAAGACCATCATTAAAAAGTGTTTTAATTAAAGCGCCATTTACATTACTAATGGTATTAATAAGTTCTTCATAAATACCAGAAATAAAGGCGATGGTTCCTCCTGATACTCCAGGCACGGCATCTGCAGCTCCCATTGCCAATCCCTTAAATGAAATGATTAAATAATCTTTAAGACGTCTTTGCATATTAATATTTTTGCTAAAATCAAAGGTATACATTTGATTACAAAAAAAAAATTAATCTAAACGGTAAGAAATCTTTACTTGTAGATTTGTTTAAGGATGTTTTTCACAAGAAGTTCTTTTGAAACATTTGGAAAAAGTTCATCCAAAATAAACGTATAATCTTCATTGTGTTTGAAACCATTTTTAAGGTAGAAAGTGCCTTTGTCAAGTTCTTTTAATTTGAAGTATAAACCAGCCATTCTATATTCAATTTCGGCATTCTCAGGATAAAATTCAATGGCTTGTTCAAAATTAAATATGGCTTCCTGAGATTCACCTAATTTAATTAATAAATCGCCTCGTGATAACCATGTGCTAAGCTCGTAGTTACCTAATTCGATAGTTTTTTTATAACCGTGTTCTGCTTCTTCGTAAAAATGCAATCGCTGATTTATTTGTGCGTATAATTTCCAATATTTAACATTTTCAGAATCAATATTTATAGCTTTATTTATAAAAGTAAGCGCATTTTGGTAATCGCCCTTTTTGTTGTAAAACTTTGTTATTGCAATCCAACCCTTATCTAATTGCGGATCTTCATGAACAGCTCTGTCGTAATATTGAAGGGTTAATTCGTGATTTTCTAATTTTTCATAACAACCCCCAATGCGCAGTAATGCAAAGGACGTAGGTTCATCTAATTGCAACGTAATAGTGTAGTTTTCAATGGCATCTTGATAACGTTTAAGTTGCTCTAATACTTTACCACGCTCTAAATATGCTCCAACAAATGTGTCATCAGATATGATTGCAAAATCATAAGATGTTAATGCTTTTTCATATTCCTTTAAGGCGAAATATTGTTTGCCTAATTGATGCCATGCTACTTCACAATAGGGGCTTTTATCTAAAAATTGATTCAAATAGGTAATAGCTTCATCATTTTGTTTTAAAAACTCAAAACAATAAATAACGTTGTAAAGTGCAGAATAATCATTGATATCAACTTCTAAGCACTTCTTGAAAAATAATTTTGCATTTTCAAATTGGTCTAGAAATAAATATTCCATTCCAATAAGTGAATATAAATCTAGTACATCATCAGTAAGTTCTAATGCTTTTTTTAAAATCTCAATAGCTTGCTCATGGTCGTCCTTTTTTGAAAAAATATTAGCTTTCTGTATATAAATTTCTTCGTTGGTTGGGTCTAAAATGTATAATTCACTTAAAAGCATATCGGCTTCTTCAAGCTTATCTTCAAAAACATAAATTTCAACTTTGAAAAGTCTTAAATTAATAGAAGTTGGGTGCTGGTTTAAACCTAATTTAATGGCTTTTTTAGCTAAGGCTATTTTACCTTGATTAAGGTAATGATGAATGATGTTTTCAAATTCTTCTGAATCAAAGAACAAAACATGATTTGTTTTTAACATCGATTCAAACTTCGTAAGAGGCAAGTTGTTGTTGTCATTATGACCAAACTCCATAAGCGCATTTATCAGTTTCTACTCGAATAAAATTAAGGTTCTAAACGCTTTTCTAATGTTGTTTCAACAAATTGTTTTTAACAAAGTAATCAACAGTTGTAGTAATTAATGAGGTATTTGATGCTTAGTGACTGATTAGTAAAGTTTTAATGTCTAGTTGTTAGGAATGTATTTCGTCTAAAACATCAATTAATATTTGGCAACCTATATTAATTTCTTCGTTAGAGACGGTTAAAGGTGGTGTAATTCGTACTGCTTTGGGTTCAAAAAGTAACCAAAACAAAATCAATCCACGCTCTTGACATTTTAATATTAGCGAATTTGTAACGTTTTCAGAAGCTGTAATAATGGCAAGCATGAGACCTTTTCCTCTGATGTCTTTAATTAATGGATGAACTAATCGTTTTCGAAAAAGTTGTTCTTTTTCAGTTGCTTGTTCCATCAAATTGCTTTCGGTAATTTCTTTTAAAGTGGCTAAGGCTGAAGCTGCAATAACTGGATGCCCTCCAAAAGTTGTGATATGACCTAATTTAGGATGATCTTGGAGTAAATCCATAAGTTTACCTGAGGCAGTAAAGGCACCAATTGGCATGCCGCCACCTAAACCTTTGCCAGTCACTAAAATATCTGGAATACAATCGTAGTTTTCAAAACCAAAAAGTTTACCTGTACGGCCAATTCCTGGCTGGATTTCATCTAAAATTAATAGGGCACCAACTTGGTTACAACGTTTTTGAACCTGGCTTAAATAAGTATTTGAAGGAACGATAAAGCCAGCACCGCCTTGAATAGTTTCGAGAATCACACAAGCCGTTTTGGTGGTAATTTTTTCTAAATCTTTTTCATTATTAAATTCTATAAACTTGATATTTGGTAAAAGCGGTCTGAAGGCTTGTTTACGTTCTTCAAAACCCATAACGCTCATGGCTCCCATGGTATTTCCATGATAAGCTTTGTTGGCTGCGATTATCTCACTTCGTCCTGTTGCTCGTTTAGCTAATTTTAAAGCACCTTCAATAGCTTCGGTACCAGAATTTGTTAGATATGTTTTTTCTAAAGATTTTGGCAAATGACTTGCCAGTAGTTTTGTAAGTTCAACAGCTGGTTTTTGAATGTATTCGCCGTAAACCATAACATGCATATAGGTGTCTAGTTGTTTCTTAATGGCGGTAACAACTTTTGGGTGATTGTGTCCCAAAGGGCAAGCGGAAACACCAGCTACAAAATCTAAATAAGATTTATTATTAGTGTCGTATATGTAAGATCCCTTAGCATGGGAAATCTCCATAGCTAGCGGGTGAGGGGTTGTTTGTGCTTGGTATTTAAAGAAATCATGTTTCATTTGATTTTACTCTTTAGCTACAGGTTTCTGGATATTAAGCTTTTTTGGTGCATCAAGAACTTTCTTTTTTAATAGGGCAGCATCTTTATCTTTTTGATTTGTTTTTGGCAAGTTTCTTGAAGCTTTTGATGGTTCTCCGTTATTTGTTTGTGTTGTTTCATCCGCTTTTTTAACGCGACTAAGCATAGCTTCGTCTACAAAATCATCCTGAGGAATATAGTCATCTAAACCTTTAATAATTGGAAGTTCTAAAGGTGGGTCATCTTTAAACAAATCTTCAACACTTCTTGGTCGTTCCTCTTCACGCCAATCAAATCCTTTTAGAAATTTTTCCTTTTCAGGGAATTTAGATTCTGGGTATAGGTTTCCATCAATTTGGTTGTATCGTGTGTATTCATCAATATCGCCATTATCAAACAAAATAGTAATACTTCCAGATTTTGATTTATCAATTCCTATAAGCTCTTGTTTATCATTTCTCGCATAGAAAATGGATTGCGCATTTCTTGTAACATCGACTTGCCTAAGCTGATTTTCGTTATTAAAAAGCCCAACCAATTGTTTACCATTTATTTGGTTGTAACCGTTTTTACTAATAGTATCTTTACTTATTATAAAGGCGTTTTCAAAAACAAGGAGTGAGTCTATTTTTTCGGTTTCATTATTGGATAATAAATGAATAGTATCGCCGGTCATTTGATTTTCTAAATTCCAAAGAATTGGTTTTCGTTTTACTGAAAATTTATCACCAGAAGAAAAAGAAGCAATATTCAATAGTTTTGTTAAACCCGTTTTTTGATCAGAATGAATAGAATCCGATTTACCACTTAAATCCGTTTTAAATATTTTGGCATTGTAATATGCTTTAATTACGCGGTTATCGGGTTTTCCGGTAACCATAATTTTATCGGCATGAATGTAAACTGAACCTTTTTCTTGAACGGTAATAGCCAAGGCACGTTTTGTAATAAAAACAGAATCTTTTTCTTTAAAAACTTCGGCATAATGGCCTTTCACAATACTTTTGTTTATTGTGTCAGTAACTGTGATGTTGTTAGTTGCCGAGGCAAAACTTTTATTATTGTCGAAGAATAAACTATCGCCTTCAATAATTCTGTTGTCATAATCTATTCTTGCTTTTTTAAGTGCATAGCCAATTTTGTTTTCGGTATCGTAAAAACCTTTTTCACAATACGTTTTGCTTTCCTCGGTAGTAATCGTTGATGGGCCAAATAAATAGGCGTATCCTGAATCTGAATAAAAATCGAAGTAATCAGAATTTATGGTTGATTCATCACTCACTAAAACGACATCATCAACAAATTGATATTTTTTTTGATCCATATAATACCTACCAATTTTACTGGTAATGGTTCCCGATGAATCTTTTACAACTGTTCCTCCACTTCTATAAAAGGCTTGCTGCCTTGTTCTATCCATATATAGTGTGTCAGATGAAATTGTGGAATTTGGGTCATTCATTACCACATTACCACTTGCAAATGCCAATTCAGTAATGCCGCTATACTCAATATATTGCGACGTCATATTAATGGTGTCACCTTGTTTTAATATAACATTACCATAGGCTTCAATAAAATTATCTTGACTATAATGAATGGCTTTATCGCACCATAAGTTAGCACCACCATGTTCTATATGAACTTGTTGAGCGTCATCACGAGTTAAAATTTTTGCACCTGGATAATTAGCTTCGTCAATAGTTAGTTTACCAGCATATTCAATTTTAATTTTCTTTGCAGACTGGGCATGTAAACTAATTGTTGATACTAAACCAAATAAGAGCATGAAAAATATAACGTGTAGTTTATTCAAAATAATAAATGTTTGTAGCAAAAATAACGATTAATATGATGTTTAAGTATTTTGAAACAAAAAACGCTCCAAAATGTTTAGGAGCGTTTAAGTCAGGTTATTTTAGAAAAATTATTTTCTAAAAATAGTTTGTTTTCTATCAGGTCCTACAGACACTATGGTAATAGGAATTTCTAGTTCTTTTTCTAAAAATGCGATATAGTCATTAAGTGCTTTTGGCATTTGAGAAGCTTCAGACATTTCTGTTAAGTCTTCTTGCCAACCACTAAAATGGGTATAGATAGGTTGTACATTTTCAGGTTCAATATTATAAGGTAAATGCTCAATTATGTTTCCTTTGTAATTATAAGCTGTACATACTTTTAGGGTTTTAAAACCAGAAAGCACATCGCCTTTCATCATCATAAGTTGCGTAACACCGTTTACTTGACAAGCATATTTTAAGGCTACTAAATCTAACCATCCGCAACGTCTTGGTCTTCCTGTGGTTGCGCCAAATTCATTACCTACTTTAGCCATGGTTGCACCATCTTCATCAAATAACTCCGTAGGGAATGGCCCTGAACCAACACGTGTTGTATACGCCTTGAAAATACCAAACACATCACCAATTTGATTAGGAGCAACACCTAAACCAGTACAAGCACCAGCGGCCGTTGTATTACTTGATGTTACAAACGGATAGGTTCCAAAATCGATATCTAAAAGCGATCCTTGAGCACCTTCAGCTAAAATAGTTTGTCCAGATTTTTGGGCTTGATATATGTATTCTTCCGAATCAATAAACTTTAAAGATTTTAAAACTTCAACAGCTTTAAAAAATTCAGCTTCCAATTCTTTTAAATTATATTCTATTTCAACGTTGTAAAAAGCAATCATAG
>NZ_JBATHX010000262.1:0-1548 GCF_049667265.1 Algibacter sp.
GTCAACAAGTTTTTTTGAGGAGGATGCGAAAAAAGTGCTATCAATTATTGCACTATATATAGTGTTGCTGCCAATAGTAGATTTTAAGATGGATTTTTTTCTGTAAATAAGCTTTTCTTCAGTATAGTTTGGCAAGGAATCTGTATCGAATAAATTATCACTAAGCTTTGTTATTACAGAGTATTGAAGGCTATCATTGTCATCTTTTGAAAAACAAATTAAAACATCTTCGGCTGGATTTAAGTGAGATAAGGGCTCAAGCCTTTCTTCTAAATTCTTGTAAGTAGATGTTTTTGAGATATTTTGTAAAAAATCACTATTACTGATGCTATTACTAAAACTTTCAAGATTGTTAGTTTTAATAAAAACAGAAGTGTTTTTAGGTGCAAAATCTAAAAGGTTGGCATGTTCAGATTTCGATTTTGAACAACCAATTACACATAACAGTAGGAGGGAAAGGCAAAATAATCTCATGGATTGAATTAATTTTTACAAATATAGAAACTTAGAGGCTCTTTTTATACGTCTAACTTTAATTGTTCGGGTAATAATCTAAACGATTTCCTGTGATATTTTGTAATACCATATTTTTTAATAGCGGCTCTGTGTTCTTTTGTGGGATACCCTTTATTTTGTTTCCAATTATACATCGGGAATTCCTCATGAATTTGCTCCATATATAAATCGCGATGTGTTTTTGCTAGAATGGAAGCTGCGGCTATGCTTAAATACTTCCCGTCGCCTTTTATTATCGTTTCAAAAGGAATGTCATTATAAGGTTTAAATTTATTACCATCGATAATGATGAATTCGGGTGTTTTTTGCAATTTATCAATAGAATGATGCATAGCCAAAATAGATGCATTTAAAATATTAATACTATCAATTTCTTCTTGAAACACATGTGCAACACCATAACTAATGGCTTGATGCTCAATAATAGGTTTTAAAAGTGTTCGTTTCTTTTCACTTAATTGCTTGGAATCGTTTAAAATTAAATTTTCAAAATTATTAGGTAAAATTACCGCAGCTGCAGTTACTGGTCCAGCTAAACACCCACGGCCAGCCTCATCGGTTCCGCATTCTAACTTGTAATTTGAATGATTTAATAATAGCATAACAAAACAAATATAATATGCCAAAGGCTAATAATAAAGAATTTATAAGGATTCGAGAAAGTTTGGCCTTTTTGTGGGGTTCATTTTTGTTATAAAATTCATAAATTTTCCCCTGCCTTTCTTTATTTAAAATAATTAATAACACTTTACGTTCAAATAATTACTTTTGCCAAGTAAAATATATAGCTAAAAAAAGCCCAATTTACCTGCAATCATAATATGAACGTATTTTTTAAGATAAAATCAAGAACTAAAAATTATAAAGTTCCCTTATTTTTTTGCTTGTTTTTTGTGGTTACAAATATTTCAGCGCAAGTTTTACCAGATAGGGCATTTTCAAAAGAAGGCGTTGACTCTAAAGGTGTTAAAGATTCTTTAAATAGTCAATCAAGAGCATCAACAAGCATTAAAAATTTAAAAAATGTAAATG
>NZ_JBATHX010000263.1:0-2102 GCF_049667265.1 Algibacter sp.
GTATAACTCAACCCTTCACCAAAAACAAATAATGGTGTATTTGGCACATCGATATAATTACTTTTATAATCTTCATTTGGATCGCTTTCAGGAATTGGTCGTCCCGTATTTTTCATGTTATAATAAATAGGAACTTGCCCAACATTTCTTGGAAATGTAACCGTCAATTTCCCTGATGGATTAACAGCACCAAAAAGTAAATCGGCAGTTGCAGCGCCGCCCATGGTTCCTGGAAACCAAACTTCCAAAATGGCATCAACCAAATGAACCTCTTGGGATAGATTTAATGGGCGCCCATTCATTAAAACCAAAGTGATTTTTTTATTAGGATTAGCCTCGCGTATTTTCTTAATGAGTTCAGGTTGAATTCCTGGGATTTTCAAATTAGTTCTGGAAGCCGCTTCACCACTCATGTGATGCCCTTCGCCCATAACCAAAACAATTTCTTCAGCCTGTTTTGAAATTTTAATTGCTTCATTGAAACCAGAGGTGTCATCTTTTAAAACCTCACAACCTTTGGCATATAAAATCTGGTTTGGTTTTAAATATTCTGAAAGCCCTTCAAATACACTAACCGCTTTTCCATGACGATCTCCTTTTGCTGCCCAATTTCCAATAATATCATATTCATCTTTAACTAAGGGCCCAATAAACGCTATAAATTTAGCCTTTTTATCTAGCGGTAATGCGTTATTTTTATTTTGCAACAATACTGAAGATGCTGCTGCTATGTCTCTTGCTTTTGCTAAAAATTCTGGTTTATATTTTGTTTTCTTTTCACGTTCTTCATCAATATAACGATAAGGATCATCAAACAATCCTAATTTATATTTCGACATTAAAATCCGTTTACAAGCATCGTTTATATAGTGTTCTGACACTTTGCCTTCTTCAACCAAATCCTTTAAATGTAACCGATAAATTTCTCCCATCATATCCATATCAACACCAGCATTCATTCCAATTCTTGCAGCATCAATACTATCTTTTGCAAAACCATGCGGAATCAATTCATTAATGGATGTATAATCTGAAACAACAAAGCCTTTAAAATCCCATTCGTCGCGAAGAATATCTCTGAGCGTGAATTTATTACCGGAAGTTGGCACGCCATTAAGCTCGTTAAAAGCGGACATAAATGTTTCAACACCTGCATCAATGGATGCTTTAAATGGCGGCAAATACACGTTTCGTAATTCGCCCTCACTCATATTTACGGTGTGATAATCACGACCAGCTTGAGCCGCTCCATAAGCCACAAAATGTTTGGCGCAAGCTAAAATAGTATTAGGTTTAGATAAATCGTCTCCTTGAAAACCTTTAACATAGGCTTTTGCCATTTCGCTAGCCAAATAAACATCTTCACCTGAGCCTTCTGATACTCTTCCCCAACGCGGTTCTCTAGAAATATCAACCATTGGTGCAAAAGTCCAATGAATGCCTTCTGCCGATGCTTCTGCCGCTGCAATTTGCGAGCTTTCTTCCACCATTTTTAAATCCCAACTAGAGGATAATGCCAAATTAATTGGAAAAATAGTGCGATGTCCATGAATAACATCATATCCAAACAATAATGGAATACCCAAACGGGTTTCTTCAACAGCTATTTTTTGTAAATCGCGCGTGCCTTTAACAGACATGGCATTCAGCATAGCGCCCATATTACCTTCGCGAATAAACTTGCCATTATCGGAACCGACAACAGGTCCTGTTTGATCCCAATGCCCACCATACATCACCGTTTGCCCAATTTTCTCTTGAAGCGTCATGAGTTGCATTAGGGAATCAACCTTGATTTCGAATTGCTGATTATTCGATTGTGCTTCAGAAAAACAACAACATATTAAGCTAAAAAAGACTACCAATTTTGATTTTATAGCTGTTTTCATAAATATTGTTTTCTAAAATATTTTATTTCAGACCTAACTTTGACCATCCAAGTTTTAAGGATTACGCATATTAATTAGTCAACTCAAATTGTACTTTTAAATTAATTTCAGAATTTGTTCCAACAAATACTTGAAAGTCGCCCGGTTCAGCAATAAAGTCTAAATTAGAATTATAGAATTTTAAATCTTCAACTGAAATAGTGAAATTTATAT
>NZ_JBATHX010000264.1:0-2599 GCF_049667265.1 Algibacter sp.
GCGAAACTATTGGCGTGTTATATTTTTTCAATTCTGAAGCCACTTTATTAAAACTAGCTGGCGTTAATGGACCAATTACGGCATCAACATTTTCAAAATCATTTTCGTTAATAATTCTTGAAACTTCTCTCACCTCATAGCGCGTATCATAAACATCAACTTTTAAGGAAATGCCTAACGATTTTAACGAATCTAACGCCATTAAAACACCCGAGTGAAAATCAAGCGACACATTTAAATATGGATCTTTCTCTAAACTTTTTTTAGCATCACTTATAGAATCAAAATCTACACGATGCATTCTAAAAGGTAACATTACGGCAATATGTTTCGTATCGTAATTCGAAATCCTGTTAACCAAATTAGTAACCTCAGCTTGCGTTTCACCCACCCCTTGAGCACTTACAATATATTCATTATGCGGAATTTTTAAAATCATTCCTGACTTTAAACCAGTTTCCTTTAACTCAGGATTTAGCGCTTCCAGTTCTTCTTGATCTAAATCTAATTTTAATTTCAAACGGTAAAAACCTTCCTTAGGCAATACCTTATAATAACTAAACTTATCGTCAATTTCGTTCTGATCTTCTTTATCTAAATTTGGCACATTAATAACAGCACCTTCACTTAAAACATCAGGCATATCAGGGTTTAAAGCTGCCAACTCTTTAACAGTAATTCCAAATTTATAAGCAATGCGCCATTTACCTTCCTTAGGTAAAACCGTATAAGGTTTGGTTTTCGCAACTTCCTCTATAACTTCGGTAATTTTATATCTTGGGATTTGAAGTCTATCTCCCTTTCGCAACGCATTAGAATACAAAGATTTATTATATTTCTTTATATCTTCCTCCTCAACATTATATTTTTTAGCAAGGCTATAAAGTGTTTCTTTCCGCTTTGTTTTATGCTCCCTAAAACCTTGTAATTCCTTATTAATAGTAACCTTTGGTTTATTAGCCTTCGATATCGGAATAATTAAAATCGTATTAGGTTTTAAAGCCTTTTTAGCATCAGGGTTTAGTTTATAAATATCACTAGGTGTTACAAAATAACGTTTTGCAATACCGTCAATAGTTTCTCCTGTTTTAACTTGGTGAGTACTAAAATTTTGAGCCTCAACCGTTGTAAAACCAAATGCTAAAACCAAAACAAGTACTATTAAAAATCTCTTCATGTTGTTGTATCTACTTGATAAATATAATAAAACCTGATTATCTCAAATTATATACGTTTCATTCCCTGTTTAAGGACTGAAACAAAATCGTTTTTCTAAACAATAGCACATAACATGCCAAAATTATTTGGGCGTTCCCCAAGGGTCGGGCTTTCCGCTATACCTGCCTGCCGGCAGGCGGGTCTTTTTTGCTTTTATTGGCAAAAAAGGATGCCGCTTCAATCCCTAACGCGGAACCGTTTTCAGTTACTGCTAGCTGCTAACTGCCTACTGCATCATTCCCACTCAATAGTTGCCGGCGGTTTCGAACTAATATCGTAAACTACTCTATTAACGCCTTTAACCTTATTTATTATATCGTTTGATGTTTTTTGTAAAAACTCGTAAGGTAAATTTACCCAATCGGCAGTCATACCATCGGTACTTTCAACAGCCCTAAGTGCAACACATTTTTCGTAGGTACGCTCATCGCCCATTACACCTACACTATTAACAGGTAATAACATAGCGCCTGCTTGCCATACTTTATCGTATAATCCCCATTCTTTAAGTCCGTTAATAAAAATAGCATCAACCTCTTGAAGCATTCTAACTTTTTCAGCTGTAATATCGCCTAAAATTCGAATTCCTAAACCTGGCCCAGGAAATGGATGACGGCCTAGCAATTCAGGATCAATACCTAAAGTAGCACCAACGCGTCTTACTTCATCTTTAAAAATAGCACGAAGGGGTTCCACAATTTTTAGTTTCATAAAGTCTGGTAATCCACCAACATTATGGTGACTCTTTATAGTCGCCGATGGTCCTCCTGTAGCCGAAACACTTTCAATAACATCAGGATAAATAGTGCCCTGCGCCAACCATTTTACATCTTCTAATTTGTGCGCTTCATTATCAAACACCTCAATAAAAGCGTTACCGATAGCTTTACGCTTTAGTTCTGGGTCTTCAATGCCTGCCAAGGCATCTAAAAATCGTTTGGAAGCATCAACACCTTTTACATTAAGTCCCATGCCTTCATATTGATTCAAAACGCTTTCAAATTCATTTTTACGAAGCAAGCCATTATTTACAAAAATGCAATACAAATTTTTTCCTATAGCTTTGTTTAATAAAACTGCTGCAACCGTAGAATCTACACCTCCAGAAAGTCCTAAAACAACCTTATCATTTCCTACTTTTTCCTGAATGGCCTCAACCGTTTCTTCAACAAATGAATCTGGTGTCCAGTCTTGGTTAATATCAGCAATTGTAACTAAAAAGTTTTCAAGTAATTGTTTACCATCTTTTGTATGATAAACTTCTGGATGAAACTGAATCGCATAAGTTGGTTCGCCTTGAATCTTGTATGCAGCGTTTTCAACATCATTTGTGCTTGCTAATAAAACGCCTCCAGTTGGTAAAGCTTTTATGGTATCACTA